>JAKASC010000219.1 GCA_021828245.1 Acidobacteriota bacterium | reverse complement strand
GCCGTAGGCGACTTTCAAATGAACATTGGCGCCCGCCGCGGTGGCAAAGCC
The DNA here is from genome assembly GCA_021828245.1 of Acidobacteriota bacterium. Taxonomy (GTDB): domain Bacteria; phylum Acidobacteriota; class Terriglobia; order UBA7540; family UBA7540; genus JAKCCV01. Next base: position 3,823 of record JAKASC010000219.1, on the reverse strand, counting down.
TTGGAAAAAATCCTCCACCAACTCGGTTTGCAGGTCCCCCACATACCGGGCGCGAAGCGGGGCTTGCAGAACCAGATAAGGACGGCCGCTCAGGTCAACCGCGGCGAGCGCCAAGGTTTCATCCATGGGCATCACAAAGTAACCGGCTCGATTGATGCCTTTCTTAGAGCCGAGCGCTTGTCGCACCGCTTGCCCTAAAACAAGGCCGACGTCCTCGACGGTGTGATGTTGATCCACGTCGAGGTCGCCGCGCGCCTGGACCTCCAGATCGAACCCGCCATGCCGAGCCCAAAGCTCCAGCATGTGGTCCAGAAAGCGAATGCCGGTCGCGACGCGGTATCGCCCCCGCCCGTCAAGGTTCAGGCGGAGGCGAATATCGGTTTCCTGTGTGGTTCGCCGCAAGGATGCGGAGCGAGTTTTCATGAGACCCACCCGGTTGAGGGATGACGCACAAAATCACGCCAAGGACGCGCCGTCTCATGCCGCTCCATCAGATGACGAAGGCGGTAAAGGCCGGCGATGAGGCGCCGAGTTTGCGAGGCCGAGCCCACTGTGAAGCGTAAATAGCCCTTCAAATGCGGATCATAGCTCCAATCCCGCACCAGGATTTTTTGCCGGCGCAAGCGCGCCGCAATGTCGGGCGCCTGCGGGCCGACGCGCGTCAGCACGAAATTGGCAGAGCTCGGCACATAGGGCAGGCCGAGGGCCTCCAGGCTTTGGCAGAGCGCCCTTCGATTGGCCAAGACCTCCCGCACATAGCGGCGACGATACCCGTCATGTCGAGTCGCTTCGATGGCCGCCGCCAAGGCAAGCGAGTTGACAACAAAGGGATTTTGGGCGCGATGCAACAGCTCCGCAAGCCGCCGGTCGGCAAAAAGGCAACCCATCCGCAGCGCGGCCAAACCAAAGGCCTTGGAAAACGTGCGGGTCACGACAAGATTCGGGAACTTCCGTATCCAAGGCAGGACGGTTTCACCGGAAAAATCAAAATAAGCTTCATCTACCAAAATGAGCGTGTTGGGAGACTCGCGCAAGATTCGGCGGAGATCGGCCTGGGGAATTACGGTAGCGGTGGGATTGTTGGGGTTGGCGAGGGCCACCCAGCGGGCACCTTGGCGAATCGTTCCGAGCAACTCCTCGACGGGCAGGCTGAAATTTTCATCATAGCGCACTCGAACCGTTTGCCCGCCGGCGACGCTGTGAAAAAATTCATAAACCGGGAAGGTCGGTGCCGGCACCACCAGCACGTCCCCCGGATCCACAAACACATCGCAAAGGAGATTGATGGCGTCATCGGTGCCGTTGGCTAGAACTATCTCTTCCGGCTCGACGCCGAAATATTTGGCCAATTTTCGTCGTGCCTCCTCGTACTCGGGATAGCGAGACAGCATGTCGGCCTTAAGCAGGCGACGCAGAGCGCGGACCACCTGCGGAGCGCAGCCCACCGTGTTCTCATTGAAGTCGAGGCGCATCTTTCCGCCTCGGCCCTCAAGCGGCGGCCGATATTTTTTGAGCCGGTTAATCGCTGGGCGCGGTTCCACCATGCGCGTTAAACCTCGCTTCGATAGAGTGAGCATGAGCCTCCAGACCCTCGTTCTTTGCCAACGATACGATGGCGGCCCGGAGTTGCCGCAGTCCGTTACGACGAAGCCGTTGGATGGAGATGACCTTCACAAAATCGGCGGCGCTCAATCCACCGCGCTGTCGGGCGGACCCGGCGGTCGGAAGAATGTGGTTGGAGCCGGACGCATAATCACCTGCCGCCACCGGACTCCAATCACCCAAAAAAATCGAACCGGCTGAACGGATGCGCCCGACGCTCCGCATGGCCTCCCCGAGCAGCGTCAGGTGCTCGGGAGCAAACGTATTGGCAAGCTCCAACGCTTCCTCCAAATCTTTCGTGACGATAATCGCGCCGTGACGCTCGAGCGACTGCCGGGCGACAACCTGACCAGGGGGGGGGACTCTTTTGAGAACCTGGTCGGTTGCCGTTTGAACCTGTAGCGCAAGCTGCCGCGAAGGTGTCACGAATAAGGCGACGGCTTCGGGATCGTGCTCGGCTTGCGCGACCAAATCGGCGGCGATCCATTCGGGGCGGCCATTGTCGCCCACCACCATCAGTTCCGTGGGGCCGGCGACAAAATCAATCGAAACTTCGCCCGAAAGCAATTTCTTTGCCGCCGCTACATAGCGATTGCCAGGGCCCACAATCTTGTCGGCACGGGGCACCCGCCGGGTGCCGAATGCAAAGGCAGCGATGGCCTGCGCTCCACCCAGACGATAAATCGTTTTTACCTTCAGATAATCCGCCGCCACCAGGATGGCCGGGGCCGGATGCGGCGACGTCACCACGATTTCTCGCACCCCGGCCACCTGCGCAGGAATAACGCTCATGAGCACCGTGGACGGCAGCGGAAATCGGCCGCCCGGAATGTAACAAGCTACCCGATCAAGCGGTCGGATGATTTGGCCCACCTTCACGCCCGGCGCAATGGCAATCTCCCACGCCGCCGGCAGTTGGCGCTCGGCGATGTGCCGGATGTTCTGCGCAGCCACTTCAAGAGCGCGGAGGAAATCCTTGGGCACCCGGCGATAGGCCCGCTCGATTTCAGCTCGGCCAACGGTGAATCCCTGGCGACGAAGGTCAATTCCATCGAGGCGTTGCGTCAGACGGACCAAGGCTGGATCGCCGTTCCGCCGTACGTCGTCCAGAATCGGCCGAACCACTTGCTCGGCGTCTCCCAAGCGGGTCCCACGCAGCACGAGTAGCCGCCGAAGCGATTTCTTGTCAGAGCTGCGGATAATGGGAATCATTTGTGATTTCATTCAGCCAATGCCCAGCCCGTCCGAAAGCTTGGGGCCTGCCGACAAATTATAGGACGGCGAATTTTCGGCACTCCTCATCCCATGGAGCGGAGGTCTGAATAGCCTGCGGCACTTCGTCGGGGCGTTCGACGGCGGACCACATCATCGCATGCCGCGCGTCCATGAATTTTTCTGTGATGGCATGATGGAGCATTTCGAGGAGTGGCTGGAAATAGTGATGGGTATTGACCAGGACGATAGCTCCGTTATAAAGCCCCAGCCGTTTCAAAGTTATCGTTTCCATCAGCTCCTCCATCGTTCCGCAGCCGCCCGGGAGAGCAATGGCCGCGAGCGAACCCTCCAGCATCCGACGCTTGCGCTCGCGCATATCCTGAACCACAACCCTTTCCGTGAGGCGCTGGTGCCCCCATTCGAGATCCACCATAAACCGCGGAATCACGCCGATGACTTTGCCGCCCTCGGCCAGCACTCCCTCCGCCAAGGCGCCCATCGAGCCGACACCACCGCCGCCGTAAACAACGGTCAACCCTCGCTGAGCCAAGATGCGGCCCAGTTGCTCCGCCGCCTCGTGATAGATCGGACGGCACTGCCGGCTTGAGCCGCAATAAACACAAACCTTGGCTTCAACGCTGTTCATTGCACTTCCCTCTTTGCCCAGGAACAGCCCATTGCTTCACAGGACAATCTTGTTGAGCGGATATTCAACGATGCCCTGCGCTCCGGCCGCTTTCAACCGGGGAATAATCTCGCGGGCGGTTTTTTCCTCAATCACGGTGTTGACGGCCACCCATTCAGGGTCACTCAGGTTCGAGATGGTGGGGCGCTTGAGGGCCGGCAGGACGGCTAAAACCTTTTCCAGGCTGTCCCGGGAGACATTGAGCATCAGGCCCACTTTGCCGGCTCCCTCCATGGCGCCCCGCAGCAGAAGGTCGAGGGTTTGAATCTTTTGCCGCTTCCACGGTTCTTCCCAGGCGCGAGGGTTGGCGATGAATTTGGT
>JAKASC010000218.1 GCA_021828245.1 Acidobacteriota bacterium | reverse complement strand
ATGAGTTTTTGGGGTTGCTCGCGGTCAATCTTTTGTCGCAGGCGGTTGATGTAAACTTCGACCAGGTTGGAGGCGCTGTCAAAATGGCAGTCCCAAACGTGCTCCACGATTTCGCTGCGGGTGATGGTGTCCGGGGCGCGGAGCATCAAAAATTCAAGCAAGGCAAATTCTTTGGAGGTCAGGGGAACGGTTGAGCCGCCGCGAACTACGCGGCGTCGGTGCCGGTCCACTTCCAGGTCCGCGTAGCGCAGCTTGGCGGTGCCGCGCCCCAAATTTCTGCGCATCAGAGCCCGCAAGCGGGCCAGCAGCTCGGCCAAGGCAAACGGCTTGACCAGATAATCATCGGCGCCCGCATCGAGGCCCTCCACGCGCTGCTCCACTAAACCGCGCGCCGTCAGCATGAGGATGGGGGTTTCCACTCCGGCGTCCCGCAACTTCTGGCAAACTTCAATCCCGCTCAGGCCGGGCAGGCGGATGTCCAGCAAGATGGCATCGTAGGGATTGGACTGGGCCATCTCCAAGCCTGCTTCTCCGGTCTCGGCCACGTCCACGGCGTAAGCGTTCTCGCGCAAGGCGCGCGCCGTAAAGCTCGCTACCCGCCGCTCATCCTCCACCACCAAAACCCTCATCGGTAACGATTATAGTGCGCAAACCGGGGCTTGCGAAGAGGCAGAGCCAAAGGCAGGAGCGCTCGATTTTCACCGCGGAGAGCGGCGACGGGTCATCGGACGCCGGGCGTTTCCGAGCGCGCCTCGGTCGGCTCGGGTTTTCGGTTGGATAGCCCGCCGCAGCCGCTTAAGGCTCGCCAGCAGTTTGGGGGGAGGGGACTGTTTCAGTTGACCGTAACGCCGGCAGGCGCTGATGGTCGTGCGTAAGCTCTCCAGGTAGGCGAGGCAAGGACGACAATCTGCCAGGTGGCGCTTCAGCTCTGTGGCGTCGCGCGCCCCCAGTTCACCGTCTAAAAATTCCGAGAGCCGCGCAAACAGTCGGCGGCAGGCGGCGCGTCCCTCCCGCTGAATGTGAGGGTGAGCAGCCTTTTCCGACCGGCGCGACCGCGGGCGAGGAGAGCCGTCCATTTCAGTTTAGTGGCTGGATTCCGGCTGAAGTGGCGCCGGCGAGGGGGTTGGAGTCGGCGTTGCGGTTGCACCACTCTCTCCCATGCCGTGCATTCCTTGACCGCCAGCCGGGGCGCTCGAAGTCACTTCCCAACCCGCTCCTTTCTTCTGCAACGTGTATTTCACTAGAACGGCGACCGCGGGCGATTGCTTGCTTTGATAACGGACCAGCGCATCGGCGGTGGACCCTGCAAGCTTCAAACTGACAATTTTGGTGGTAAAGTTTTGCAGTGAAAGATGCGGATCTTGCTTTAAGTGAGCTTCAATGGCTTGGCGAATGGCGGCCTCCGGCGATCCCGTCTCCGCCCGATGGCAAGCGGGAAGCGCCACCAGTGACACCACCACGACTCCGATACCCAAGCGCACTCGATTCCTCTCTCGCCTACCGTACACGAATTCGGCGAGGGTTGTCAAAGGCGGGTGGAAGTTCAAACTCGCTTCATTGACACGAGGCCCCACGAGGTCTAAAATCCCTTTAACGTTACTGGTTCGCCGAAAGGTACTGAGTTGGAACTTGACGATAACTTTAAGCGGTTAGTGCAGGAGCTCGGTCAAGCGATTAACAGCGCCTTGACCACGTCGGAGGATGTTGCCGACGTGATGGGTCGCATCCGCGCCGCGGGTTACGACCTTCTCCTGGTGCTGGAACTCACCATTGGCTTTAACAAGCGCGCCGCTGGCGAAGGGGTTTCGGCGGACGGAGAAACCTCGCATCCGCCGGTTCCTCTCAGACTGACGTTCAGTCCCGAAGATGCGCGATTCCTGCGGGCGCTAAAAATCAATCTTGACGGCGAAAACTAATCCCTCACGCCGAGCCTAACCGGCCTCCGCAGAGCCGAGCAAATGCCGAGCATCAGCGTACCGTGAAGGCCTGCTGAAGCGGCACGTTTTCATCCGAGTCGCCGACGTACACGACAAATTTTCCCGGGTCCACTTTCCAGCCATTCGTCTTGACGTCCCAATACGCCAATGAGCGGCGGTCGAGCGTGACGGAAACCCGTTGGCTCTGGCCGGGCGTTAAATAGACTCGCTTAAAGCCCTGAAGCTCTTTGACCGGACGCCGTACCGTCGCCGAAGGGTCGCCCACGTACACTTGCGCCACTTCGGCTCCGGCTTGCTGACCCGTGTTTTTCACGTCAAAGCTGACCGTAATCGGTCCGTTGGGGGAAGCCACCGAAGGCGTCACTTGCAGATGGCTGAAGGCGAAGGTTGTGTAAGAAAGCCCAAATCCAAACGGAAACAGCGGCTTCACCTTGCTTTGGTCGTAATAACGGTAGCCAGTGAAAATTCCCTCTTTGTAAACTACCCGATGCGTGCCGGGGATCTCGTAGTAGTGACGATAGGTAGGATTATCCTGAACGCGGCGTTCCCAACTGATGGGCAACTTGCCCGAGGGGTCCACTTGACCGAATAGCACGCGGGCCAGCGCCAACCCGGCTTCCGAGCCGCCATACCAGGTTTCGAGCACGGCCGGCACCCGGTTCAGCCAGGGCAGGGCGTCCACGCTTCCACCGGATGTCAGCACGACGATGGTGCGCGGGTTGGCGGCGGCGACGGCGCGGATCAAATCGTCCTGGCCGGGCGGCAACTTGAACGTGCGGTCGTGTCCTTCACCCTCCGTGCGGGCATTGAAACCCACAGAGACGATGGCTACATCCGCCATTTTGGCGAGCTTTCGGACATTGGGCTCGAGCATCTCCCGCGCAGGAATCACGCCAAAGCTTGCTCGAATGCGGTCGGTTTGGGGAAGATAATCCAGCCGCACGCGAGCCGGTTGACCCGCGGGCAGGTTCACGACCGCCGACAGCGGATCCTGCGCTTGGCCCGGACCCGCATGGAGGATGTCCTGGCCATTGACGTAAAGATGGAACGCATCAAGTCCGGCCGCAGCCACAATAAAGCGCTGACGGCCGGAGACCTTGGGCGTGTAGTATCCCACCCAACGAACCGACATTTTCTTCCGAGAAGGCGGCGCAAACACAAACCGGTCCCAATGGTTCAGATCAGGCACCACGCTGACCTGAACCGGTTTCCCGGCAAACGAAGCGTTGTCAAATTTCTCCTGTTCCAGGCCGGGATGCTGGCCCTCTTTATCGGTCGTAAAGTTGCTTCGATAGCTCTGAAAGAAAAATTGCATTCCCGTCGGCCCAAACACATCATCCAGCTTCTTGACTCCTTTGTTCCAATAAACCTTGGCGCTTGGTCCCAGATAGTGCGCCAAACCCGTTAAGAAGCTGACGGGCGCAATGGCGGTCACATGAGCGCTGCCACCCGCGGAGGCCTCCGCCGGATAGGCATCCGGCCCAATCAAGGCGATGGAGTGAATTTGCTGCCGGTCGAGCGGAAGCAGATGGCCGTCATTTTTCAGCAACACCATGCTCTCCTCCGCCGATTCGAGCGCCACGGCCAGAGAATGGAGGTTGTAAAGCGGCAAATGAAGATCGGTCTGATCGTGGTTGATGAAGCCGAACTCCACGGCCACGCGCAAAATGCGACGCACCTTGTCGTCAATCGTGGCCTCGGAAACCTTCCCTTCGCGAATGGCCGGCAAAAGGGTCGCGGCGTTCATATAACGCGCCGAAGGCATTTCCAAGTCGAGGCCCGCGTTGGCATCCGCAATGCCATCATGGGCCGCGCCCCAGTCGGACATCAGAATTCCGCGAAAACCCCATTCCTTCTTCAACACCGTGGTGTCCAGAAATTTGTTGGCGGTGCAATATTCGCCGTTCACGCGGTTGTAGGCGTCCATGACCGCGCCG
>JAKASC010000217.1 GCA_021828245.1 Acidobacteriota bacterium | reverse complement strand
GCCCAATTCCCGAACCACAGAAATCGAAACGACTTCACCTAAAAACGCCACGGAACCGAAGGTGCTCAGCGTGCGATAGCTTTGCAGCGCCAGAACCCCTCCCGTAAAAAATCCCGTCAGCAGGACGATGGGCAACGAGCCCACCCCAATCACATCCATTTGAATCAGGGTGTCGGTCAAATAACGAGGGGGAGCAAGAATGCTCGCGATGGAGTTCAGAAACAGGTAGGTAAAGTCCTGGACCGCCAGGACCTTGCGCTTCAAGTAGCCGTCAATCGAGAGTTCAGCCATCAGTTCACGGGCGTTCGACGCTCAAGGGCCGTCTCTTTCGCAATGTATCGGTTTACCCGCGGCCCGTCAAGCGATGCTTCAGGAGCCGAGGCAGAACGATGTCCCGTGGGACAAACCGGCTGAAGGCGCATTCATCTCTTGAGGCCGCGCCGACGCAGCCAGTTGACGAGCAGGATAGGCCAAATTGCCGAGCACCCGTTTTCATAAGTGCGGGTTGGATTGGGGGTTCGCATGTTGTAAGTGCCGTTGCGGAAGCGTTCGGCGGCGGCTATCATAAAATGTTCATGGCAGACAAAAAGGACACCCAAGCGGATTTTGTCATCATCGGCGGCGGAATAGCCGGAATCCGCGCCGCTATTGAATTGGCCGCCGTGGGACGCGTGCTGGTTCTCACCAAAGGAGACGTGGCCGAATCGAATACCCAGCAGGCGCAGGGAGGGATCGCGGCGGCGCTCGCCGATGACGATGAGGTCGCGCTGCACTACCAGGACACGCTCCGGGCGGGCGATGGCCTGTGCTGCGAGCAAGCAGTCCAGATGCTGGTGGAACAAGGCCCGCAGGAAATCCGACGACTCATCCAGTGGGGGATGAAATTCGACCGAGATGGGAACAGGTTGGCATTCACCCGCGAGGGCGCGCACAGCCGATCCCGCGTGTTGCACGCGCATGGCGACTCGACGGGAGCGCAAACGATGCGGGCGCTTTTGGCCAAAGCCCAGCGTCTGCGGAATCTCGAAATCCGATCTCATGCGTTTGCCTTGAACCTTCTGAAGGAGGGTGAGCGCGTGAGCGGCGTGCTCTGCCTGGACGAAGCAACGGGAGCCGTCCAGCACTTGTCGGCACGGTCTGTTCTGTTGGCCACGGGGGGACTTGGCCAAGTATATCAAGAGACAACCAACCCTTCGGTGGCTACCGGCGACGGCGTCGCGCTGGCCTTTCGTGCCGGCGCGCTGCTGAGCGACCTGGAGTTCATCCAGTTTCACCCGACGGCCCTCTTTGCGCGGGGAGCGCCACGTTTTCTGCTTTCCGAGGCTTTGCGGGGTGAGGGAGGCATCCTGCGCAACATTCTTCTGGAACGCTTCATGCCCCGCTATCACGAAGCGGGCGAGTTGGCCCCACGCGACATCGTCTCCCGCAGCATTGTGATGGAAATGCAAAGGACCCGAAGCGATTTTGTGTATCTCGACCTCACAGCCTTGGACGCGGAACATCTCAAGCAACGTTTCCCGACCATCTATTCAACTTGCCTCCATTACAACTTGGATATCACCCAAGACCTCGTCCCGGTTAGGCCGGCTGCACATTACTCCATGGGAGGTGTCGCCACCGACTTGGAGGGAGCGACGTCGGTGGCGGGACTTTACGCGGCGGGCGAAGTGGCGGCGACCGGCGTCCACGGCGCCAATCGGTTGGCGAGCAATTCTTTGTTGGAAGGATTGGTCTTTGGCGCGCGAGCCGCTGTCGCCATGACTCGGTCATATGGCCCCGCCAAGGTTCCCCCCGCTCCCCCGCATTTTCCAATTGAAACCAGGACGGAGGCAGCTGCCGGAGAAGCCAATGGTCTTACGACCCTTCCGCCGGAAAAGCTCATTGATGAAGTGCGGTCCATCCTCTGGAATAAAGCCGGCATTTTGCGAAACGCGAAGGATTTGGGCGAAGCCCAACGACGCCTTGCCGCCCTTAGCCTCGGGCCGGAAATTCCGTTTCACCGCCGCGCCTATGAGGCGGAAAACATTCTGACCGTGGGCTGGCTGATTGTGCGTTGCGCCCAGGCACGACAAGAAAGTCGCGGTGCGCATTATCGCACCGACGCTCCCCTCAAAGACGAGACCCGGCCTCCTGCGCATTCCTTCGTTCGCAAGAGCAGTCCGGTTTTCTTCGCTCCCGCGCTTGCCGAGCTTGCGAAAAGCATCCAGCCCACCCCGCGACGTAACTGACCTCACCCGAATTTCGGCTCTGGCGTTCGACTGCGCACCGTCACAGTCAGTTCCAGCTTTATGGGGCGGAGCGGGGCGAGTGTTCAATTTCATCCAGGGTCGCGAGCACCACGCGCCCCACGATGGTCAGACTTGCCGGGCTGCAATGCTGAACGGTATCTTGAGCCGTGTGCCAGTAGCCGCCGAACGGGCTGCTCCCCGGCCCATAATCCAGCCCAATGATGTCAATGGCAGAGACACCGGCGTTGATGAAGGGAATGTGGTCGTCGTCAATCGCGGTGAGTGTCTTTTGGAAGTAGCGCTGATAGCCGAGCCGGTCCGCCGTCTGGAAAACCAGCTTTTTCAACCAGGCGGTCGAGTTCGCGTCCTGTTGGATCACCAGGTGAGTTCCAGCGACCATGTCCACCAGAATCATCGCATGAATCCGGTCCAGTTTGCCGTCGGCGGTCAGACGGGCGACCAACTGTCGGCTGCCGTAAAGGCTGTCGGTGGAGGTCCAATGGCGGACGGCTTCTTCGCCGTCGAAAAAAACCAGCCAATAGGTGAAGTGGTGTTTCTGACGGGGCAGAATGCGGGCTAACTCTAATAAAAAGGCTGCGCTCGAGCCGCCATCGTTGGCTCCCACAAAACGGAATTTAGAAAAGCGTTTGGTGTCATAATGGCCGGCAATCATGAGGACTTTACGGCTTGAGCCCGGCAGCTTCGCAATCAGATTGACCATGCGAATCGGCCCAATGGGAGTGTCCGCCGTAAAAGCATCCCGCTCGACGGACCACCCCGATTGCTTGAGCTGGGCGATAATCCAATGCCGCGCCGCCGCAAGCGCCCTGGAGCCCGCCGGCCGCGGGCCGAAATCTACCAGTTTCTCCAGGTATGAAAAGGCACGGCTGCCGTTAAAAGCGTAGGGGTCGGCAGCCCGCGAGCGCGCTGCGACGCCCACCAGCATCAAGGCCGCGACGCCTGCCAGCACGTTCAGCCGATGATGCCAGTGCGCCTTACGCCTCTTCATGCTTCGGCTTTCGTTTGCGCAGGTACACTAACCAGGAAAGGCCAATACTCAGCACGTAGAGTCCAACCAGCGGAATCCAGACGACGAAGATCGAGGCCATGTCGTTGCTCGGCACGATGGCCGCGGCCGCAACGGCCGTCAGCAAGATGGCGTAACGGATATTCCGCAGCAGAAATTTGGGGGTCACGATGCCAAAAAATGAAAGAATCATCACTACAACGGGAAGTTCAAATACCAGACCGACGGCGACCATAATAGAAAAAGCCAAATTCCAGTACTCGTTGATCTCCACCACGGGCTGGAACTCTTTGCCAAATCCTACCAAGAAGTAAAGAGCTTTGGGCAACGCCAGTTTGTAAGCAAACAGCCCGCCGGCAATAAACAAGCTGCTGGTGAGCAAGATGAAAGGCCACACATAGCGTTTCTCATGCCGATACAGCCCGGGCGAAATAAACAGCCACAATTGCCACAACACGTAGGGCGAAGCTAGGAAAAGCCCGGCGATCAGGGAGATCTTGATCGAGAGGTTGAAAGGATCCACCGGGTTCAGATAAGCCAATTTGGGAGACAGATGCAGGGCCAGCAGCGTGCTCGTCAGAGGCTGCGCCAAAAAGTTGTAAATCGCATCGTGGAAATAGAAACACGCGC
>JAKASC010000216.1 GCA_021828245.1 Acidobacteriota bacterium | reverse complement strand
CGAACTCAAGCTGAAGGTGGGCGAAACGGCCGCCGCCCTCATCAAAGCCACCGAAGTCATGATTATCCGCCCACCCGTAAGGAGGCCGTGAACCGGCTTGAGCGCATCCACCCTCAGCGAACCCCTCGCGGAACGCGGACTCAGCCGCCGGGAAGTGGCGGGCGCCTTTGGCGACATCGGGGTTTTGTTTCCGATTGCCATCGCCCTCATCACCCTCAATCACATGAACCCCACGGCGGTATTTTTGGCTGCGGGCCTCGCCTACATCCTGGCGGGACGCTACTATCGGATTCCCATCGCGGTTGAGCCGTTCAAGGCCGTCGCCGCCATCGCTCTCGCCTTGTCGCTCGCACCGTCGGCCATTGCCAGTGCCGGGCTGCTGATGGGCATTCTTCTGGCCCTGATTGGTTTAACCAACGTGGCCGACCGGCTCGCCAAGTTGTTCACGCTGCCCGTGGTCCGGGGCATTCAACTCGGGCTAGGCTTGCTGTTGGTGCGGGAGGGACTTCATTTGCTGGCGAGCCCGAATGCCACGGAAGTTCTCGGCGGAAGGCTTCGCCTTTCCGGCTGGGTGCTGGCGTTGGGTGCGGCGGCTTTGCTCTTGGCTTTTCAAGGCTCAAAGCGATTCCCCGCGGCGCTGGTGCTCTTGGCAGCGGGAATGCTGGCGGGCCTGGCGACCGAGTGGGGCCGGCTGCCGGCGTGGCATTGGGGTCCGGTGCCGCTCGAGCTTTTGCATCCGCGCATGATGGAACTTTGGCGCGTGATTCCGCTGCTGGTGATTCCCCAATTTGCGCTGACGTTTGGCAATTCGATCGTGGCCACCGAAAACACGGCGCGAATTCTGTACGGCGAGCAAGCACGCCGCGTCACGGTGCGCGCGCTTACGCTGAGCATTGCGGCCATCAACCTGGCGAGTTCGGCCATTTTGGGTTCGCCCATGTGCCATGGCTCGGGCGGCATCACCGCGCACTACCGCTTTGGCGCGAGGACGGAAAAGGCGAGCTACGTCATCGGCGGAGTGTGTTTGCTCTTGGCGCTGTTTGGCGGCGCCGCCATCGGCCTATTGAATCTGATTCCGCTGGCCGTTCTTGCCGTCTTCCTGATTTATGTGGGACTCCGACACGCTGCTTATCTGAGCGACATGGTGCACCGAACGCCTTGGCTGTTGATTGCCGTGGTCGTCGGTCTCGTCTCCCTATGGACGACCAACTTGACGTGGGGCTTTCTCGTCGGCATGGCGCTCGAAGGTCTCAGCCGCCTGGTGGCAAAATTTCGAGCCGCGCGCGCCCTCGGCTAACGCCGGTGGGGTGCGTCGGAAACAGGCTTACAGAGGTAATGCTTCTGGCACGGCCATCTCGGCCGTTTTCCTGTACGGGTGAGACGCTCCTGCCACACGGGACATTGTAAAAGAGGCGGCACGCTAGATTGCAATTCCCCTCATGTGATACGCCCGCTGCCGCCCGCTTGGAACGTTGGCAGGGCAGGCTGGGCCATGCGTGTCCCGAAGCGGCGGAAGTCCGCCCTCGATGAAAACCGGTGACTCCCCGATGCCGGTTGCGTTACAATGCGATGCGCTAGAAGACCCCAGAGCGACGCGCTCGGCATGCAGCTTCGACTCAATTTGCGAGGTGAGCCCTATGCCCTTTGGATTCAGTGGCCGCCGAAAAAGCAACCAGGCAAGAAGTCTCGCGGGACAGGACGTAGTCGGCCTGATCGAGCCCGGGGTCGAGGTTGAAGGCAAAATCAAGGTGAGTTCTGGAATGCTTCGTCTGAACGGCCACTTCAAAGGTGAGCTTGATTCCCTCGGAGTGGTTGTAGTGGCCGAGCAAGGGGAAGCCGAAGGGCAGATTCGCGCCAAGATGGTCAGCGTGGCCGGCAAAGTGAAGGGCGCCGTTCATGCGACCGAGCTTGTGGAGATTAAACCCCGCGGCGTAATTCTAGGCGACATTCACTCCCCTGCCTTGGCCGTGGAGCCGGGGGGCTTCTTCGATGGTCAATGTCACATGCCGGCACCCGCCGCCGGCACCCCGGCCTCGCCGCCTACAACCCCGCAGAGCACTCCTCGCCCTCGGTAGTTTCGGCGGACAGAGAAACGGGAAGATACGTCCTCACGCGGCCATGGATGGGCTGAGTTTCTGAATCTTCGGCCGCAGGATCCCCTTCTGTCGCGCTTTCAGAGGCTGGCTCCCAAGGTTGCAGCGAAACACTCGCTCTCGCGCACCTTGCCTCCTCAAGCCGGCTCATTTACGCCATGCTCTCTACTTCAAGACTCCTAGTAGGAGAGCTGCCCTTTGTACATCATTTCCGACGGTTTGAAGTCCAGGTAAATGGTTTGCCCAACCTGCGGGACGTACAGTTGAAACCGCATCCTCGAATCGCCCGGTTGGAGGATCGGCTTGCCGTTGGACAGGCGCGGATAGATGAAGCGCGCGCCCAGCCCGCCGCTTCCTTGGGCTGGGAAGTATTTGATGAGTTGGATTTGCCCGGCGCTGGAAGTATAGAGGTAAGCGTTTTGCCTCAACGTGTCGGCGGTTTGCGTGGCAAACCACTGCCTGAGATCTCGCTCCGACTGAGGATCGTTCGTGCCGTAAAACAACGTCACCACGACTTCCTTGCTGACGTCGGCGTGCAGAAGCCCATCCACCTTGGCGTCAAAGATGCGCTGCTGAGCGGGGGGCATCGTGTCATAGTGATTCAGGATTTGGAGCATGCGAACATAAGCTTCCCGGATGGGCTCGGATGAAAACAGCCTGGCGGTAAAACTGTAAGTCACCGTGTTGACGCCCAGGGTCGCGTTGCCTGAGGTTCCCATCACGCCTTGGGTGAAGGAGCCGTGCTCTCCGGTCGTCTGGCCGCGGTAGTCTCGAGATCGCGCCCAGGGGGAGTTATTGAACAATTGTGCCACTTGGCCCTTATTCCACTTCGTGAAGGGCTCATCCAGCCACGAGGTACGGGGCTTCTTCCTGGCGTAAAGGCCCCCCACCGTCATGGCGATGAAGAGAAGTGGCAACCAAAGTCGCCGAATGGTCATCTTTCACCTCCGCTTTGCTTTCAAAATCGTCGCCCCGCGCGTCCATTCCTCGGTGCCATCGGTCTCTCGAATCACGGCACTCTTCGGTCGGGGTCCTCTGTCCCAGCGGAGCAACCCAGGCTAGATTCTAGCGCAATTGGGTGTATTGGCTAGAGGAATTTTTGGGGCGATACGCTCACCTGCTCGTCGGATGGCTGTCCGCGAACGTGCCGTTGAAGTATCATGGGCGCGGCCTGACACGACCGTATCACTCGGGTAGGCGCGCAGCGTCACCCAAAATATTGACAGGCCGCTGATCGAATTTAAGACCAGCGCTCGAGCGGTCCTGCTCCACAGGCCGATAAAGCGTATGACAGCGCTCGCACCGATAAATCACCGCGCCGGATTCCAGTTGAGAGCGGAGTGCCTTTGACCAACGTTTGGCTGGCCACAACTTGAGATGCCCCAGGCAGATTTCGCCTTTGGCATCCTTCTCGTCGCAGGCGCGCTGACCCGGCTTCTTCTCTTTAATCGTCAGAACTTCCTCTGGCATGGTTGGCTTCTCCGACACGACAAATCGCTTCACACCTATCTTATCAACAAAAGGTTGGAAAGCATTACGGAAGGCTGAGCAACAGGGCGACTGCTTCGACCGGCACGCTGCGCCACCTCAAAGTTATCCCCCGCTCGTTGCGGACAGCTCGGGCAGCACCCTTGCGGCGCTCAAACGACGGTCGGCTCTTTTTGATTTTCCCCCCATGACCCGCGATGCAAATTCCCTGCGAAGGCGCCAGTTGCTTCTGAGCGCCGGTCGGCGAGGCAATATGCTCTTGACAAACACCGGGACCGAGAATATAGATGATTGGGCAGGGAGTCTGCGCGGTGCACTCGTCGGCAAGCCGTCATGGAATTGAAGGCCAGGAGCGTAATGGTT
>JAKASC010000215.1 GCA_021828245.1 Acidobacteriota bacterium | reverse complement strand
CCAGAATCATCAGCTTTGCCCAGAGCTTGGTGGGCCAGGCCAATTCGCAGATTGTCCATGCGGGATTGATGTTTGACCATAGGTTCATCATTGAGGCGCAGGGCCCTGGACTGATATCCAACGACCTGATGGTGGGAGACCTGCCCTACGGCTATCTTGTCTTTCGGGCTACCCAAGAGTCGTTGGCCGAGGGCATCGGCACCTGCGCCAAGCTGATGTTTGACATCCAGGGCCAACAGCGAACCCTGAAATACAACTTCCGCGGTTTGCCCGGCGCCGTCTTCGCTCCTCGCGGCCGTCCCCGATCCGCCGCCGGCATGGACCAACTGCTGGACGACATCCTGTCGGGCCGCGGACACCCCTTCTTCTGCTCGCAATTTGTCATCTTCGTAATTCAATTCGTCGCCGAGCAAAACGGCATTTCAGCTTCACAAATATTTGATGGGAACGATGCGCGCATCTCTCCCTCGCGCTTGGCCTCGCTGCTCCAAGCCAATCGTTGGTTCGAGGAAGTCGGTTACCTCCTGCCTTACGAGCGCTAAACGACTACCTTTTCACGCTTCGCCTGGCGCGAAGGTGCCACCGTGCCCGCCCGAATGACGCATCGTGCGGTGGCCGCAAGAATTTTTGCAACCGTCCGCACCCATGTCGCATCGAAGGGAGTGTTCGTAAGAAGTGGAAGCCGAGTTGGCCGCCGGGATTCCGGCTCCGGGAGCGGTGAGGGCGAAGCGGCTTACTTGCTCACCAACCGACCGTCGGCGGCCCACTCGGCGAAAATCACTCAAGGGGAGGAACAATGTCAATCAAAGCTCTCCTTGCCGTGCGCGATCCCGCCTGCACCGAGCGCCTTACCCACATCTTTTCCAGCTTGGGTGTGGAAACCCAATCCTGCTCGACCGTCAGCGAAGCCGTTCGAGCCCTTTCCTCCACTCACTCCGACATCGTGTTTTGCCAGCGTCGCCTGCCGGACGGCGCCTTCCAAGATGTTTTGACCTTTGCGGACTCCCACGGCAACATTCCTCTTGTCGTGTGCGCGGATTTCTACGACAAAAAAACTTACGTTGAAGCAATGTCGCTTGGCGCCTTCGACTACCTTGCTTTCCCATTTTCCAAGCGCGACGTGGAGTGGGTCGTGGCGAATGCTTTGCGGAAGGGATTTCGTCCCCCGTGGGGTAGAGCGGTCTTCCCGGAACTCGCACCGCCCGCTGCCCTCACTCAGCACCGATTGTAGCGGCTAGTTCAGCCTTGTTCTTCAAGGTTGTGGCTTTTCTCGCACCTCTTACCCGCTCGCTGCCGAGCATCGGCGGCCGGCGCATACCGTGAGCCCCGTGTGCCCGCGGGTGGCGCGCACACGCTGCCGTCTGTTCAAACGGTCCGAATCGTACCGCAGCAGCCAACAACATCAGAAAGGCCGGGCGTCCAACGCCACCGAGCCTTTGGATTTTCGGAAGGCAGATTGCCTCCGGCGTCAACTGCCTCGTGCAAGTTGGCCAGGAGTTCTTCGATGGTTTCTCACTGTGTCGCGCAGCCCGGAATTGCCGGGACCTCGGCCCAATAGCCGCCTTCCTCTGCTTCGTGAACTACCACCTTGATTTTCAAGTCCGTCTCCCTTCGCAACCTCGTAGAGTATTTGCCCCACAAAAGCAAAGAGCGCGCGACCAGAAAAGCTCTGACCGGCGCAAAGAGACATCGTGCGCGAGACCCAAAATCAAAAGGTCGGGACACTGCCCGGCCTTTTTCGATTTTATTCCCGGCGATGACCGACCCTCCCACCGGCCGAGCGAATCACCTTGTCGTCGGAAAACTTTTGGTTGGACAGCCCTCCCCGGGAGCGTTTGACTCACCACCTGCCGCGGGATATACTCCGCTCGGTCGGGCCCCAAAGGTTAGATTCTCAAAAAAGGAGAGCCTCGCATGCCACTATCTAAGCGTTTGGGTGCGGAATGTCTTGGCACGTTTGTGCTTGTCCTCGGAGGATGCGGCGCTGCCGTATTATCGGCCGCATTTCCAAAACTTGGGATCGGATTTGTGGGAGTTGCCTTCGCTTTTGGTCTGGCGCAGCTCGCCATGTGCTACGCCATCGGACACATTTCCGGCTCTCATATCAATCCTGCCGTCACCCTCGGCTTGGCAACCGGAGGGCGTTTCCCGTGGCGTGAAGTTGTGCCCTATGTCATCGCTCAAGTCATCGGAGCGATCATTGCGAGCGCCATCCTCTATGTGATCGCTTCGGGAAATCCGTCGTTCAGCCTGTCCGGAGGATTCGCTTCGAACGGGTACGGAGCCCATTCGCCGGGCGGCTATTCACTCGGGGCGTGCCTGCTTTGCGAAGTGGTGATGACCTTCATGTTCGTTTTTATCATCCTGGGCGCAACCGATAAGTTGGCGGCGTCCGGCTTCTACGGACTGGCCATCGGCCTGGGGCTGACGCTCATTCATCTCATCAGCATTCCAGTGACAAACACCAGCGTCAATCCGGCGCGCAGCACCGGACCGGCGCTGTTCGCGGGTGGGTGGGCCGTCCATCAACTTTGGCTGTTCTGGGTGGCACCCCTCGCCGGCGGGATTATTGCCGGCATCGTCTATCCGTTCATCGCGGAAGCGCGAGCCGGGGCGTAATGGCTGTTGGCTGGGTCTTGACCAGGCAGGCAATGGCGGCCATAAAAAAGACGGCGACGCTCCCATGATGTGCGACGGAGCGCCGCCGGTTCGTGGCCGCCCCGGCCTGATCGGATGGTGGGCGGGCAGGATCGCCCTACATCCGAGACGCGGCGTCGTGCGGACGATGCGAGAAATTGCCCCGCAGGGTGCGCATTGCGGGCAGCATCGGCGCATACGCAAAATCGCCCGGCTCTCTCCGACTGAATCGCCGTTGTGGTTGGAAGTTGACCCTGAAAAGGAATCTACTAACGCGGTCGAAGACCTAGCCGCCCAGGACGATCATTTCCATTTTGGCATGGCGTTGCGGCTCATAGCCCGAGGGCGATTGAAGGGCTACAAGTCTTTCCTCCGAATAGCGGTCGGCTCTTTGTCGCCAAAGGCCGGCGATGACTTCCATGAGTTCCCGATCGCTCGCGCCGGCTCGAAGGAGGGACTTGAGGTCGTGCCCTTGCTGGGCAACCAAGCACGCCACCAGCTTGCCGTCGGCCGTAAGCCGGGCGCGGTCGCAGTCGCGGCAAAAGGGTTCCGTGACCGACGCGATGACGCCGAACGCGCCACCGCCGTCGGCGAACTCGTAGTTCACGGCCGGCGAACTTGTGTCCGCCCGGTGCGCCTCGC
Organism: Acidobacteriota bacterium; assembly: GCA_021828245.1. GTDB lineage: Bacteria > Acidobacteriota > Terriglobia > UBA7540 > UBA7540 > JAKCCV01. Next base: position 724 of record JAKASC010000215.1, on the reverse strand, counting down.
GCAGCGGAAACCGCGCGGCCAGCGTGGCGAGAATTTCTTTTTTGCCGACCACCTTCTCCATGCGCCACTGATTGGCGTTCCCGACGTCCATAAACTCAATGTAACGTAGCGTGAGGCCGTGGGCGCGAGCGAATTCCGCCAGTGGCACGATTTCGTCCTCGTTAACGCCGCGCTCGATGACGGCGTTGATCTTGATGGGGTCAAAGCCGCAGCGCTCGGCGGCCTCCAGGCCTTTCAGAACCTCGCTGAGTTCCCCGCGCTGGGTAATGCGCCGGAACTTCGCCGCATCGAGCGTGTCAAGGCTGAGATTGATTCTCTTGAGTCCGGCCGCCCGCAGCGCCTCGGCCTGCTCGGCGAGCAGTGCCCCATTCGTCGTGAGCGAGAGGTCCTGTATCCCCTCGAGCGAGGCAAGGCCACGGATCAGGACGTCGAGCTTCCGCCGGACCAGCGGCTCGCCCCCGGTCACCCGAATCTTTTCCACCCCCAGGCGCACAAACAGCCCGGCCAGGCGGAGAATTTCCTCGTAGGTGAGCAGCTCGCCCCGTTCAATCCACGAATACTCGTTCAAGGGCATGCAGTACGTGCAGCGGAAATTGCAGCGGTCGGTGACAGAGATCCGCAGGTCCTTGAGCGGCCGCCCGAGCGTGTCGTTAGGCATTTTCTCTCCGCAACGGGCGGGCCTTTTCATATCGGACTCTTAACCTGCCGGTTAATAGGGGGTTGC
>JAKASC010000008.1 GCA_021828245.1 Acidobacteriota bacterium | reverse complement strand
ACCGCCCTCCTCGATAAATTTCAATTCTCGTTCGAGCATAGCCATCAGCTCACGATGGGATTTGGCGGGCATAGGAAATCTCAGACGTGCGTCGGGCATTCGTTCCGAGTTCTGGAGTTCCTCTGGCCGCTTCTTTCCCGCCAAGGTCAGGGGACGCGAACTGCCAAGACGGGACAGGGGCCAAGCTGAATGACTCGATGTGTTGTTGAGCCAAAGACCGCCAGGTCGAGCGCGTTGCGCCCTTGCACACCCATGATGATCAAATCGGTCTCGCTCTCCAAAGCCAGTTGAATAATTTCCTGATAGGGCCGCCCGATCCGGACGATCGCTTTCAGCCGTAGCCACTCGCGCGTCTCGGCGGGAATGGGTTCCGTCAATTTGTTCTGAATCTCCTCGGTAAACTCCTGAACCTCCTTGGACCCTGGAATCTCCTCCACCACATGGAGGATCCTCAGCTCGGCGTCAAATTCCATTGCTAAAGAGATGGCATGTTCGAGCGCGCGGAGTGAGGGCTCTGAGAAATCCGAGCAAACCAGCAGGCGTTCGAGCCGCACCGGATCCTCCGCGGGTTGGGCTGAAATGAAAGGGTGCGCCGGCTTGCGAACCACCAGGACGGGGCAGCGCGCCTTGCGAAGCACCTTCTCTGTCACCGAGCCCAACAACCAGCGGTCCATTCCCCGCCGTCCATGGGTGCCCATCACAATCAGATCCGCTGCGTGGCGTTCAGCCTCGGCCAAGATGGCGTCACTCGGCCGTCCCTCGCGCACCATCATTTCGAGAGATGGAGCACGGGACGGATGAGCCTCCACCAACGCTTGGAGCCGCGCCTTGGCTTCGGCCGTCCGTCGAGAGCGAGCCTCGCTCCAGGCCTCGACAAATTCATCATCGGGATAGGCCACTTCCATCGGCTCGAGGGCGTGCAAGGCCAGAAGTTCGGCGGAATAGTGCTTTGCGAACGACTGCGCGTACTCCAAGGATAGCGAGGAAATCTCCGAAAAATCGAGCGGGCAAAGGATACGTTGAATCGGCAACATTTCAAGCGCTCCTTCTCACAGCGTGCCGGGAGTCTTTGTTGCCGTCGCCGCTCGATTCCGGCCGCTGCGCGCACTGGGGCGCCTCCGAGCGCTCGGCGCGATCTTAGAATGGAGCACCGGTTCCCCCGCCGCAGTGACAGGGATCACCCTGCCGTGTGAACTGCGTCACATTGCACCCGCAATGCGCAACGGCGGGAGCATCAAGCCCAACGAGACTTCTTGACAAAAACCCGTGCCTTTGGATATAGAGATAACGGCTGGATCGAGGATTGTGATCCCCTTGGACTCTGCAAGGTGCCTCCAGGCGATGCCCGGCGCAGCGAAGATCACCTAAACCCAGCCCTCAAAATTAGAGATGAACATGCGCAGGAAGGACCGATGGAACTGCGGCGAGATCCCGTCAGCCTTCGTTGGGTGATCCAAGCGGATGCGTCGGCCAGCTTGGCGCGGACTCCTTGTCCTCTCTGCCCTGGTCAGGAGCACTTGACGCCTCAGACCCTCTATGAGCGGCGCTCCGGTTCCGGCCAGTGGCTGCTCCGAGTGACTCCCCACCCGCGCCCTCGCTACCGCATTGAAGGCTTGCCGGAGCGTCGGGGCGAAGGTCTCTATGACAAAATGCGCAACCTGGGAGCGCACGAAATCGTCACCGAGAGTCCGGAGCATGATCGTTCGCTCGGCCAGTTGGGTGAAGAGCAGGTCGCCGAGGTGGTCCGAGCCATTGTGATTCGCATGGCCGATCTCAAAAAGGACCCTCGGTTCCGCTACGTCTCCGTTTTCCGCGCGCACGGCTCAGGTGTGGAACTCGAACACCCGCATTCCCAAATTACCGCATTACCCTTTGTTCCACGTCCGCTCGTGGAGGAGCTGCGCTCCGCCCAACGGCATTTCGAGCGAAAGGAGCGCTGCTTATTCTGCGACATGATTCAGCAAGAGATGGAACAACGCGTGCGCACCGTGGACTGGAATGAAGCCTTTGTGGCTTTCTGCCCCTTCGCCTCGCGCGCCCCTTACGAGACCTGGATTTTTCCCGTGAAGCACCACTGCTGTTTTGAGGAGGATCTAACGGATTGGAACGGCCAACGACGGCTCGCTCGCATGCTTAAGTCGCTTATGGCCCGCATCGAGAAAATCGCGCCCAGCTATCGCATGGTCTTACACACGGCGCCCAATACTCAGGCTAAATTTGAAAAGCCGGGCCATTGGACTTCGTTGGAGCACGATTTTCACTGGCACCTTGAAATCTTGCCGGAGGCTTTGCCTCGTCCTGCGTCTATCCTTCCCGAGGTTTATTACAACTCGGTTCCCCCGGAAGCGGCGGCGCTTCGCCTCCGCGAGCTGGCAGTGAGCGAAGAAGACGAAGCGCCGCCGCGGTCAGGTTCATCGGCCTAGGTTTCGCTTTGCTCTCCACGGAGCCAATGACGCGGTAAGCAGCGGCGTGTTTTTTTTGAACGGAGAGAGCCGGAGATTGTTCATCAAGTCCCACCGCCATACTGCCGAAAGATAATTCTGGGGGTGATCTCGAGCCTGAGCGGTCGCAAGTTTTGATTGCTCCCAGGGTTGTGGAGCCCGTGGGTGCGCCGGCTCCCACCGCGTGAACGCACCGTTCTGAGGCAAGCCGGGCGGACTTGCAAACGGGAAGACCACGAAGAACGAACCTCGATGAACCAACGACCTGACGGGAAGGATGAAACAGGGCACACCACAAGGTTCAACTATCCGACCCGCTTCCATGCAGTGGAACCACCGCCATTCGCAGCTTGACGATAAGATGATAAGCCATGAAGATAAGCCGGCGTCGGAGCATTCCCCCGTGCCCCAAGCGGCCGAGGGGTGGGTGCCCATCGCTTGGTTCAACCAGTCGGATCTTGCCGTGGCGTGGCTGGATCGCAAGATGGTCGTGCGCAAGGCCAGCCAAGGCCTTGCGGCCCTGTTGGCCACGAATGTGACCCATCTTGAAGGGACGCTATGGACTGCCTGGGTTGCGGCGCAGGACCGCGAGGCTGTTCAGGCCGCCCTTGCCCAAGTCTTGGCGGATCACGGACCGTCACAGGTTTTGGAATCCCGCTACACGGCGAAATCGGGCGACCTTCACTGGTGCTCGACCTTAGCCCTGGCCGCGCGCGATAGCGAAGGGCAGCCCGCCAAGGGGCTGCTTCTCATTCTCTTGGACGCCACAGGAAAGAAACAATTGGAGGAAGACTTCAAAGAGCTGGAGCAGCAATTCCTCGCGGCCCAAAAGATGGAGAGCCTGGGGCTGTTGGCGGGAGGCATGGCGCATGATTTCAATAATTTTCTCGAGGTCATTCTCGGCTTTGCCTCACTGGCCCGTTCGCGCGTGTCCAAAGAAAGTGAGCTTTACGAGCCTCTGCAGATGATTGAGGAGTCGGCACGCCGCGCCTCCGAGCTGACGTCCCACCTTTTGAATCTGGTTCGGGAAAGCGGCGAGCCCGGCGATGCCGCCAACCCAGAAGAGGTTCTGCAAAGGGTGGTCAAGATTATTCGACGAACCTTTGACCGGAGCATCCAGATTGAAACTCGGTTGGAGCCGCAATTGCCTTGGGTGCGAGGCGACGCCCGAAGTCTGGAACAAGCCGTCCTCAACCTGGCCCTCAATGCGCGAGATGCCATGCCGGAGGGCGGCATCTTGCGGATAGCGGCTGCCCGCACCACCTTGACCGGCCAGGAGATGCCAGGCGGGTTTTCCCTTTCCCCCGGCGATTACGTTCGTATGACGGTCGAGGATACCGGAACGGGAATGGAGAGCGCTGTTCTGAAGCGGATTTTTGATCCTTTGTTTACCACGAAACCCGCCGGCGAAGGAACCGGTCTGGGGCTTACCGTGGTGCAAAGAATCGTGCAGGGTTGTGGGGGCGGCATTCAAGTGGAGAGCGTTCCCGAAAAAGGATCTTCATTTATCCTCTTTTTGCCTGTGACCCCGGCGCCGCAGCGTCCGGCAGCCCCGAAGCCTTCTGTCTCGCTCGTTCGAGGACGCGGCACGGTGCTGGTGGTGGAGGACGAGCCGATGGTGTTGGCGTTTGTGGAAAAGGGACTCGAGCAGTTGGGCTACACGGTGCTGACGGCAAGCTCGGGGAAAGAAGCGTGCGAGCTTTACGCTCGCCACGCGAATCAAATTGGCTGCGTGTTGCTGGACATGATTATGCCGGAAATGAGCGGCCTGGAAACTTATGCTCGGCTCAAAGCCATCCGCTCGGACGTCAAAGTGATTATGTCTTCCGGTTATAGCCGGGAGCGCCTTCCGGAGGAGCTGGCCGAGGCCGATTTCCTGGGTAAACCCTACTCCCTTGAAGCGCTCTCCCGGGCCATTGAGAAAATCCGCTCTCGATGAAACGGGCCTCTACGACCGTTCAACCCGCCGATTTCTCGCGTCCGCTGCGGAAGGTTCTGGTGGCGGAAGATGACCCTGTCAGTCGGCGGCTGATTGAAGCGAGCCTGACACAATGGGGTTTGGAGCCGGTGGTGGCGGAGGATGGAGACGCCGCGTGGGCCATCCTTTCCAAGGCTGAGGCGCCCACCCTGGGTGTGATTGATTGGATGATGCCCGGGATTGACGGGCCGACGCTTTGCCGTCGGGCGCGCGAACGCCAGCCCACCCGCTCCGCCTACCTCATCCTGCTGACGGCGCGGGGCGGACGGGAAGATTTGGTGACCGGCCTGACCGCCGGGGCGGATGATTACATCACCAAGCCCTTCGATCGGGCGGAACTTCGTGCTCGGCTGGAGGTCGGAATCCGCGTCTTGGATTTGCAGGCTGAGTTGGCGCGTCGCATCGGCGAGCTCGAGCAAGCGTTGAAACAAGTAAAACGGTTGAAGGGCCTTGTACCCATCTGCATGTATTGCAAAAGAATTCGAAATGACCACAACTATTGGCAACAGGTGGAATCTTATATCCGAGAGCATACTGAAGCCGATTTTACGCACGGCGTCTGCCCGGATTGCTATCGAAAGCTCGTGGAAGGCAAGTAGGCGCGGTCGCGGCCGGCGTGGGCCCCTTCCGCTGAGTGACTTCCGACCTCGCCGCAGAATACCCTTGGCTGCGGGCGTCATTGTCCTGCAGGTCTTTGTGCTGCCGTTAGTCTTGCCGGAAAACTTAGGGGCAGCCATGCCGCCCCCTTGCCAGGCCATGCCATTCCGTATCTCCACGCTTGGCATGGTCGGTCTCTACCTCGCCTGGTTCTCAAGGGAAATGTCTCAGCTTGTCATACTGTTGGTGTTTCTCGCCGTCGGGTTGATCCTCTGGGTCGTTTATCTTCGACGGAAGGTCAGAGAGCAACTTGCCCTGAGCCACGAGTGGACGCGTCGAGAAGCTTCACTTAAGAAACAATATTACGAGCTGTTTGAAAACGCCTACGACATCGTGTTTACAACCGACCTTCAGGGGAACTTCACCTCGCTCAATAAGGCCGCAGAGCGCGTCACCGGCATTGACCGAGCTTCGGCGCTCGGACGCCCTGTTCTCGACATCATTGCGCCGGAATATCGGGAGCTGGCGCAGCGAATGCGGGAAAGCAAGCTGCGGGGCGGTCCGCCCACCATCTATGAGCTGGAGTTCCAATCGAAGGACGGTCGGCGCATCCCGCTCGAAATCAGCAGCCGCTTGATTTATGAAGAAGGCCGGCCCATCGGCTTCCAAGGGATTGCCCGCGATATCTCGGAACGCAAGCGTGCCGAGCAGGCGTTGCGCGAGGAACGCAATCTGCTCCAGGCCTTTATGGAGGCGCTGCCCGACCACATCTACTTCAAGGATCGCGAAGGCCGATTTCTCCGCGCGAACAGAGCCCAGGCTGCGTCATTCGGCTTCAGCGACCCCTCCCAACTGGTCGGTAAGACCGACTTTGATTTCTTCACCGAGGAGCATGCCCGGCAGGCCCTCCAAGACGAACAGGAGATTATTCGGACGGGCCGACCGCTGCTGGTCAAAGTCGAAAAGACCGTTCGGCCCGACGGTCGAGAGCGGTGGAAGCTGACCACCAAAATGCCGATGCGCGACGCCGCGGGTCAGATTGTGGGCACCTTTGGCATTTCGAGGGATATCACCGCGGAAAAACAGATTGAGGAGGCCTTGCGAAAAAGCGAGGCGAGGTTTCGTCGGCTGGCGGAATCCAACATCATCGGCGTCACCATCGGCGACGAGACCGGGCGCATCGTGGAAGCCAATGATGCCTTCCTGAGAATCGTTGGTTACACTCGTCAAGACCTCGAAGCGGGCCAGGTTCGCTGGGACACCATGACGCCGCCGGACCAGAAGCACATCCTTCAGACGATGGGCGAAAGCCTGCGCACCCTCGGTGTGGTGACGCCCATTGAAACGGTTCACCTTCACAAGGCCGGGCATCGTGTCCCCGTCCTGCTCGGCTTGGCCGCCATCGAGGGTCGGGAAGGTCAGGCCATCGGCTTTGTCGTGGACCTCACGGAGCGCAAGCGGATTGAGCAGGAACTCGAAAGAGCGCGTGACGCCGCGGAGTCGGCTAATCGCGCCAAAAGCGAATTTCTGTCCAACATGAGCCATGAGCTGCGCACGCCGTTGAACGGAATTATTGGCCTTACCGGCTTGGCGCTCGAAACCTCGCTCACCCAGGAACAGCGCGAATACCTCCGCCTGGTCAAGTTCTCTGCGGAAAGCCTGCTTTCCGTGGTCAATGATGTTCTGGACTTTTCAAAGATCGAAGCGGGCCGCCTCGATTTGGTGGAAACCGAAACCGACCTGCGGGAGCTGTTCGGAAACACCTTGCAGTCTCTGGCCTTCAGCGCTCACTCGAAAGGCCTCGAGTTGGCTTTGCGAGTGGACTCGGCGGTTCCCCAGCGCATTTTGTGCGATGCGGACCGATTGCGCCAGGTCATCATCAACCTGGTCGGCAATGCCGTCAAGTTTACGGAGGCGGGAGAAGTGGTGCTTGCCATCGCTTCGCTTCGGCAAGAGGGTGGTCAGGCGGAACTCCGCTTTTCCGTCACGGACACCGGCATCGGCATTCCGCCCGACAAGCTCGCCGTGATTTTCGACCCGTTCGTTCAGGCCGACACCTCCGCCACGCGGCGGCATGGCGGGGCCGGATTGGGGCTGGCCATTTCCTCACGGATTATCGCGCGGATGGGTGGGCAACTTAAGGTCGAAAGCCAACTCGGGAAGGGAAGTCATTTTTACTTTGACCTGACAATGCCTGTCGTGGGCGTTCCTGAAGTGGATTCCATCACGAGCGACCTCCCATCGCTCGAGGGTGTGCCGGTTTTGATTGCGGATGATAATGCCACCTGCCGCAGCATTCTGGAAGAGCTTATCCGGCATGGGGGGATGCATCCGGTCACGGCGGCGGACGGCGCGACGGCCTGGCAGCTTTGGCAGGACGCGCAACGCGCGGGCCAGCCCTTCAAGCTCGTCATCACGGATATTCTGGCCCCACCCCAAGATGGCTTGGCGCTGGCGCGCAAGGTTTACGCAAGCGGGAAGAGGGGAGAATCTCCCGTCATCCTTCTGGTTCCCATCGGAAGGCGCACTAAGGCTTTTCGCCGGTCCAACCCGGCCGTGGCAGCGTTGTTGTGGAGGCCGATCAAGGAGGAGGAACTGCGGGCAGCCATTCGGCGGGTGCTCGGAGGAGCCGAAGCGAAGACGTCTCGACCAGCCTCCGCAGCCCCGTCCCATCGGCCTGGCCGCCCGCTTCGCATTCTCCTTGCCGAGGATAATTCGGTCAGCCGAACCTTTGCGACGCGACTGCTTGAACGACAGGGCCATCAGGTGACGGCGGTCTCCAGCGGCCGTGAAGCTCTGCGCGCACTCGAGGGTCAAGGCGAGCAAAATTTCGACGTGGTTCTGATGGACGTTCAGATGCCGGACATGAACGGCCTTGAAGCAACCGCCGCATTTCGGAAAAAAGCGCAAAGTTCCAAGCGACACTTGCCGATCATTGCTTTGACGGCGGACATCCTGCCGGGGGATCCCGATCGCTTCCGGATTGCCGGCATGGACGGATATCTCTCGAAGCCTGTGGATCCAGAGAAGTTAGAGACCGCGTTGGAGTGGGTCCTCGAGGAAAAGGAGCCGGGCGGCTTAGCTCAGGCGACGGCGGCGGGTTCCGATCCGCCCTTCAATGAGGCTGAGCTGTTGGCGCGTCTGGACGGCGATAAGGAACTGCTGGCCGAACTGGCCGAAGTGTTTCTCGCCCAACTGCCGGACCACCTCAGAAACGTTCGGCAGGCGATTGAGCGGGGGGACGGTTCGGCCTTAGAGCAATCGGCGCACAAGTTGAAGGGATCGCTCAGTCATTTTACAACGCGCTCGGCTTGGGTTGCGGTTGAGCGGCTGGAGTTGATGGGACGGTCGGGGGATTTGGAGGGAGCACAGCAGGCGGCAACCAACGCCGAAGAGAAACTCCATCGCCTGGCCGACCGCTTGGCGGGTTTAACTCGTCCTCGGACTCTCTAACGGTTGAGGATGGCGGGAGGCATTTTGCCAAGCGGTGGGAGCCATTATTTTCCCCGGAATGATGGCCCGGTGTGATAGGGAGAAGCCCGCATGAAGGTATTAGTGGCGGAAGACGATGCGGTGACGCGCCGGCTGCTGGAGGTGTCCCTCAAGCGATGGAACTACGAGTCGGTCTTGACGGCTGATGGCAACGAGGCGTGGGAGATACTCCAACGGCCCGAGGGTCCGCGCCTGGCCATCTTGGACTGGATGATGCCGGGAAAGAACGGCTTGGAGATTTGTCGCGCCCTGCGCCGGACTGTAAGCGAACGGTATATTTATGCTCTCATGCTGACGGCGCGGACCGAGCGAGCCGAGGTTCTGGAAGGCTTGGAAGCCGGGGCGGACGATTATCTTGTGAAGCCGGTTGATTTGGCCGAGTTGCGGGCGCGGCTGCGCACCGGCCATCGCATCGTGGAGTTGCAAAGTCAACTTATCGAAGCGCGAGAGTCTCTGCGCCACGAAGCCACCCACGACGCGCTGACCGGATTGTGGAACCGTGCGGCGCTTTTCGACATCCTAGAGCGGGAGTTGAACCGCGCTCGACGGCATGCCCAGCCGCTGACCCTTATCATGGCGGATTTGGACTTCTTTAAGCACATTAACGACCGCTACGGCCACTTGGCCGGCGACATCGTTCTGCGCGAGGCTGCCCGCCGCCTTCGCTCCGTTCTGCGACCTTACGATTCGGTGGGCCGTTACGGAGGCGAGGAGTTCATCGTGGTGGTGCCGGCCTGCGACGGCTCGGACTCGCTAGGCCTGGCGGAAAGAATCCGCGGTGCGGTCGGTTCCACGCCGATCTCTACGCCCGACGGGGTGGTGGCGGTTACGCTGAGCGTGGGCGTCGCCGTGGCCAGGGGCACGGAAATCCCCGCCGCGGACGCTTTGATTCGAGCCGCCGACATGGCTCTTTATCGAGCCAAGCAAGAGGGGCGAAATTGCTCGCGGATGGCGGAGAAGTGAACATCAGCCTCTTCCGCATCCCTGATGGCTCGGCAACCGAAGGCATGCTGACAGCGACAATTTATGAGATTTTTCAACCGCTTTATGAGAAACTACGGACACTGTCAAGAGGATGGCTGTCGCCGCAGAGTTGACGCGTCGCCTGGAGAGAACGGGAAAAAGGCTCGATGCTTCCTTTTGAGTCGCCGGGAGAGGGATAGATGAAAATTTTGATTGCGGATGCAGACGCCACGTCACGGCAATCGCTCGAATCGTTGCTCACCCAATGGGGTTATCAGGTGATGGCGGCGACGGAAGGCCGAGAAGCTTTCCGGCAGCTCGTTCAGCCGGAGGCGCCGAAGCTCGCTATTTTGAGCGCTCATCTGACGGCGCTGGACGGAATCGAGGTTTGCCGCGAAGTGCGGAAGCGCGACGACCTTGATTACACCTACCTGATGGTGCTGCTGGGCCGCGGCGAGGACAGGACCCCACGACAAGCCGCCGAAGCCGGGGCCGATGATTACTTGCTTTCCCCAATCGTGGATGAGGAGTTGCGAGTGCGGCTGCGGGCGGCGCGACGGATTCTGGGGCTGCGTCATCAACTTCAGGAGGCCCAAGCCGCCCTCGGATATCAGGTTTCTCACGACCCACTGACCGGGCTGATGAACCGCGCTGCGACCTTGGATGTTTTGAGGCGTGAACTGGCACGGGTCCGGCGGGAGAAATCTCCCGTCGGGGTCATCAAGGTGGAACTGGATGATTTCCGGGCGATCAATCAAAAATACGGGAGCGCGGTGGGAGACAGCGTATTACGGGCAACCGCCCGCAAGCTGCGGGCTGCGGTACGGCCCTATGACGCCCTCGGGCGCTTTGGTGTGCAAGAATTCCTTATCGTCGCGCCGGGCAGTGATATTCGCGAGGCATTGGCCCAGGCTGAGCGCCTCCGCGTGGCCGTGGTCAGCGAAGCCGTAGAAATCAGCGAGTGGGGTCGCCATGTCCCGGAAGGTCAAGGACGACTCAACGTCACCGTGTGCTTGGGCGTGGCCGCGAGCAGTCAGGCTCCCGATCCCGACTCCTTGATTCGCGCTGCCGAAGCAGCTCTCCGGCGCGCCCGCGCCGCGGGTCCGAACCGGGTTGAAATCGCCTCCCCGGAAGAACTGGCTGCCACGTAAGCAGTCTCTCTCAGATTCCGAGGCCGACCCCGCCGCCCAGGGCTGCCGCTGATGGCGCTGAATCGCTCTCTTGATTCAGCGCGGCAGGCTCCTCACCCCTTGCTGACAGGCACCCAGCCTGGAAGCGCTTGGAGCTTACTTAAGAGCTTTGCGATTTGTTTTGGCCCAGGCGCTTTTGCTGCTGACGCCCTTCATCTCCGGCGAATGGGCGCCGCAGGCGCATTTGCCCTCTTTGGTTGCCATGGTCATGCAGGGGCAAGACTTTGTTTTCATGCAACTACACACATACACGGTCTTGTCCTTGGCGCCAGCCTTCGCAGCCGGGCGAGCGCTCAACAGTTGCGCTGCCCCCAGGGAGAACGCCAACGCCGCTCCGAGTAGAACAGCTTTGTGAATGGACTGCCACCTTTTCCTCATCGTTCCTCCTCCTAGGTCTATGGTATGTAAAGAATGCTATCAGCCGGCTTGCGCCGCGTCAAGCGGAGTTTCGGGAGCGCACCCAGACGGGCCCATTGGCCCGCCGCGATGGGCCGCCGCTTGGCGGTTCGGCACGGACGGCGGTAATCTTGAGGAGATGGGAGGCAACGATGAGCGAACTCAGCATTCAGACTGATCGAGTGGAGTTGAAAGTTTCTGACGGAAGCACGATGGCCGCTTACGTAGCGCGGCCAAGCGGTGCGGCCAAGTGTCCCGGAATAATGATTTTTCAGGAAGCCTTTGGCGTGAACTCGCACATTCGTAACGTCACCGACCGTGTGGCTCGGGAGGGTTTTGTGGGCATTGCGCCGGAGCTGTTCCACCGCACCGCTCCCGGCTTCGAAGGAGACTACGCCAATTTCCAGCCCGCTATGCAACACATTCGCGCCATGACGACGCAAGGGCTCGAAGCCGACCTCCGCGCGACCTTCGATTGGCTGGCCAACTTCCGCCAAGTCAACGCGGAGCTTATTCATGCCATGGGCTTCTGCATGGGAGGGCGGGTCTCATTTTTAGCCAACAGCATTCTTCCTCTGAAGAGCGCCATTTCATACTACGGCGGCGGCATTGCTCCGGAGCTGTTGCCGCGCGCTTCCGCGCTTCACGCCCCCATGCTGTTTTTCTGGGGCGGCAAGGATCAGCACATCCCGCCGGCGCAGCGCCGCGCCGTGGTGGATGCGCTGTCTGCGGCCGGCAAACCGTATATCAATGTTGAATTTTCGGAGGCGGACCACGGCTTCCATTGCGACGAGCGGCCATCCTACCACGCCCGCTCCGCGCGGCTGGCTTGGGGCATGACGCTCGAGTTTGTGAGGTCGTAACGCGGTGCGTTCGGCTGGCAAGCTTGGGGTCGTTGGGACCTCGTGGGGTCGGGGGCTGGCTCACAGGCGGTTGATAACGCTGGCAAGATATCCCGCGCCGAAGCCGTTATCAATGTTCACCACGGCGATGTTGGAGGTGCAGCTATTGAGCATCCCCAATAGCGCGGCAATGCCGCGAAAGCTTGCGCCGTAGCCGATGCTGGTGGGGACGGCGATGACGGGAACGGCCACCATGCCCGCCACCACGCTCGGCAACGCCCCTTCCATGCCCGCCACCACGATGACCACGCGCGCCTGGCGCAGCCGGCGGCTCTGGCTCAGGATGCGGTGAATGTTGGCGACGCCCGCGTCGTAAATCGCCTCGACGCGGTTGCCCATCACCTCCGCCGTGACCACCGCTTCTTCGGCCACGGGAATGTCGGAAGTTCCCGCGCTCACCACCACGATTTTCCCTTTACCGCGAAGCTTTTTGTCCCGCAGCAGGGCAATCGCTCCCGAAGCCGGATGAAATTGGACCGAAGGGTTAAGGCGGCGGAGCCGCTCGGCCACTTCCTGGTTGGAGCGTGTAATCAGGATGTTGTGCCGGTTGCGTAACATGCGCCGCACGATGCCCTCGATCTGTCGGGGCGTTTTGCCCCGCCCGAAGACCACTTCGGGAAATCCCTGGCGCAGGGAACGGTGATGGTCAATGCGGGCGTAACCGATGTTTTCAAAAGGCAGGTTGCGCAGACGATCCACCGCTTCTTCGACCGGCAGTTGGCCAAGGCGAACCTTGCGTAGCATGGCCCGGATTTCTTCTGGGGTCATTAGGGAAATCCCTCCACTCTCGAGTCGCAGCGCTCGACCGGCGGAGTCGCTGCTCCCTGCTTAAATCATTGCGGCTTACCCACAGTATAGCAGCCTGCGCGTTCAAGAGGCTTTCTTGACTTGGCAGACGAGCGTAGCGGACAATGCCTGCTATGCGCAGAGGCGCGCCCCGCAATCTGAAAACCGTTGTTTTAGGTGTGACCGGAGCCAGCGGAGCAAGGTTTGCCCGATGCGCCTTACAGATGTTGGAGTCCGATGAGCGGGTTGGAAAGATTCACCTGGTCATTTCCGGGGCGGGGCTCAAGGTATTGCGCAGCGAACTCGATCTGACCGTCTCGCGCACCGAGACGCTGGCCACGGCGCTTGCGGCGCGGCCCGTCTCCAAAACAGAGCTTCTGCTCGATTCCGATATTGGCGCTTCCATTGCCAGCGGCTCCTACCACCATGACGGCATGATTATCCTCCCGTGCAGCACCGGGTGCCTGGCACAGATTGCGCACGGCTTTTCACAGACCCTCATCGAGCGCGCGGCCGACGTTTGCTTGAAGGAGCGGCGCAAGCTGATTTTGGCGGTTCGCGATACGCCTTTGAGCCGCGTCCACCTGCAGAACATGCTGCTGGCACAGGAAGCGGGCGCAGAGATCTTCCCCATCATGCCGTCGTACTACCATCAGCCGCGAACGATTGAGGATTTAGTCACGCAATTCTGCTGCCGCGTGCTGGCGCACCTTGGACTGGACCAAGCCGTCCAGTTTCGATGGGAGGGCGAAAAGCCAGCCCCAAAGACCAAAATCACCCGATGATCATCCGAGCCGCTATCATCATGCTTTCGCTGGTCGGCTTGGGGGACGCCATTTACTTTACCTTCGCTTATTATGGCCGGGTGCGCAAGGCGGCTTGGGTGCCGACGATTCTCTGCGCGCGGGAAGGCTCCAACTGCGTGACCGTGGTTCAGACGCCTTGGGCGCGGGTGTTCGGCGTGCCCAACTCGCTGCTCGGCATCGTCTATTATCTTACGCTGGCAGCTTGGGCGCTGATGGGCCCGCGAGTGGACTTGCAGCTTGCGGGCGCGGTGGTTCCTCTGAGATGGTTTTTTCTGGCGGCCAGTGGGGTGACGGTTTTACTGGGTTCCTATTTGATTTATGCGCTCTTAAGGAAGCTTCACACGCACTGCCCGCTCTGCTATCTGGCGCACGGCATCAACGCCGTGTTGTTGGGGTTGTTGTTCTTGTTTCGTTGAAAGTGGCGGCAAGATTTGTCAGCCCGGCGCGTGCCGGACGATGGTCGGCCGAGTGGGGTGCGGCGGCTTATCAAGGCCGAGGAGCACGCTTTTGCGTGGCCCTCGATAGGTTGGCAGAGGAGGATGCGTGCTGAACAAGGCTTCATGCGGGAAAGCGCATAGGGCGGGCCGGCGAGATTTTCTCTCGACCTGCACGCGCGGAATGGCCTGGTCGGGCTTGGCGGCTCTTGGGCTTAACGGGCCAATTGAGATGGCGGTGGCCACAACGGAGCCCCGAACGGTCGGGCCCATCTCCTCAACTCGCGGTTCGGCGAACGCCGTCCCGGCAACGTCGTTGCAACTCCTCGGCCTGATGGCGGATGCCGCCCGCGTGCCGGAGGATATATCCTATTATCGTCGCTTGATAGATTTCTGCCGAGACTGGAAGCTGAACGCCCTGCTGCTCTCCCTCACGGATGACCAGGGTTGCGCGCTACGGTTTAAGAGCCACCCGGAGCTGCTCACTCATGCCCATGCGCTCACACCGCGCGAGGCGCGGGAGTTGGCTGAATACGGCGAGCGGCGCGGCGTCGAGCTCATTCCGATTATCGAGTCCTTTGGCCACACGCGCTACATTACGGGGGTGCCGCGATGGGCCCACTTAGCCGACCAGCCGCCGGACGAAAAAGGACACTTTGATGGCATCATTCCGGTGTCACCGGAAACGCTGCGCCTGATGACCGATCTCTATCGCGAGACGGCTGCGATCTTCCCGTCGCGCTATCTTCACGGCGGCTGCGACGAGGTGCATTGGGGCGGATCCAAACTGTCGCAGGAGGCGCTGCGAACCCGTTCGCGAGTGGAAATCTGGGCGGATTATCTCAATTCGCTCGATCAAGTGGCGCGCGGCTTCGGAAAGGATTTTGTTGTCTGGGGCGATTACGTTTTGCACAAAGAGCCGGGCATCCTACCGCGATTGCGCAAGGACATCATCGTCATGGACTGGCAGTATTACCAGGTGGATCCGCGGCCGCTCCAGGAGGCGGCGCGGAAAGTGATGGCAACGGGACTGCGAGCGATTGGAGCGCCGGCGGTCATCTCCTGCCGGTGGGGGCCACGGCCCGGCCTGAGCGCGCTCGAAAACATCGCCGCTTATGCGGAGGCTTATCGGAGCCTCCATCACCCCGGAGCTCTGGGCGTGATTGTCACCAACTGGATTCCCTGCCGTTATCTCCAAAACTCCATTTGGGACAGCTTTGCCTACGCCGCTATCGCTCTGCGCGAAGGGGCTGCTCGGGCGCGAGCCGCGGCGTTCCCGGCATTCGTCGAAAAGCATTACGGGGCACGTTGGAATGACCACTGGGCCGACATCTTCACCACGATTTATGAGCTGGCGCCCCCCAAGCCACCCTGCGCTCCGCCGTGGATGCAACCCACGCTGCCGATTCCCTGGCGAAACGTGGAGGAACTAAGAGCTGCGGCCAGCGCCGACCACGGCGTCGAACCCCCGTGGGGGCATTTGCTGGCACAGATCGTCATGGCAGAGGATTCGGTGCGGAAGAATTCGCGTGATTTTCGTTCTTTCCGTTTGACGGCGGAATACCTGGATTACGTGTTCTGGCGGCAAAGCGTGGTCGCCGACCTAGCTCGAAGACGCCCCGACGACGCTGCCGCGGCGCGGTTGATTCGGCTGATTGCCGAGCGCGACCGCCATCTTTTGAGTCGCCTGAGCGCCGACTGGAACGAAGGCCGGCCGCCCGACGCCGCCAGCAGGCTGAGGCCGGTGTTCGACTTCGGGCCGGGAGATCAATTGGTTTTCACGTTCAGCCAGGCCACGGCGTTCTCGGCGCAACTTGCGAAACAGCCAGAGCAATTCACCCGCGCGCTGGTCGCCGCGCCGTCGTCCATGACGTTCGGGATGGCGCCGCGGGCGGTGGCAAATTCCGTCTGAAGGAAAGGGCTCAACAAGCGATGGAAGAAATCTTCTCAAATCCCAAACCGATGCCCGAGCCGAGAGGGTCTCTTGCTGCTTTGGGTCATAAAATCCGGGTGACGCTCGAGATGATAAAGTTCGAGCACTCGATTTTCGCTCTGCCGTTCGCATTGGTGGGCGCAATGCTGGCGGTTCATGGTTGGCCCACGTGGAGTCAGATTTTCTGGCTGATAGTCGCTATGGTCGCGGCGCGAAGCGCAGCCATGACGTTCAATCGCATCGTTGATCGTGACATGGATTCGCTCAACCCGCGCACGCGGATGAGAGCCTTGCCCGCCGGCCGGCTGAGCGTGCAATTCGCCGTGGCGTTTACCGTGGTTTCCTGCGCTGTCCTGGTCCTTTCGGCGTGGGAGCTGAATCCATTGGCGTTCAAATTATCTCCGGTGGCCTTGGCGATTTTGCTGCTCTATTCCTATGCCAAGCGTTTCACGTTGTTCACCCACCTCATACTCGGCTTTGCCGACGGACTGTCCCCCGTGGCTGCCTGGATTGCGATGCGGGGCGACGTTAGCTGGAGCGCCATCTTGCTCGGGGCAGCGGTGGCGCTGTGGGTGACGGGTTTTGACCTGATTTATGCTTGCCAGGATGTGGAGTTTGACCGGTCTCACGGCATCTATTCGGTTCCGAGCCGCTTTGGGGTGGCCACGGCGCTCTACCTGTCCCTCTTCTTTCACTCGGGGATGTTGGTGCTGCTCGCGGAAGTGGCCCGTCGAGAGCACCTGGGAGTTTTTGCCTGGGTTGGTCTTGCCCTGGTGGGAATGCTCTTGGCTTACGAACATTGGCTCGTGCGACCCAAGGACCTTTCTCGCCTCAACGCGGCGTTTTTCACCGTCAACGGCTACATCAGCATCCTTTTCTTCATTACCTGGGCCGCCGACCTGTGGGTCCATTGAGTTTTCGGGCTGCGGACGATTGGCCAGACCGACAGCCGAACCGACGGAGCCCGCAATCTGCTTATTGGATTCGGTGAGGGGACTCGATTTCGCGGAAAACCAGGGAGTCAAAGATGGCCAGGACGTGCTTGCGGTAATTCAGCATGCGCTCGACCATGGGCTTTGACCACGGCTCGCGCAACGCCAGTTGTTGCCAGCGATGAAGAATGTGCGGAGGCACGTCAATATCGGCTCGAAGCTTCTCGAGCGGCTGGCCGCGTAGAAAGAGACCGTAAAAGAAGGCGGCTTCCTGTTGCGGTTCGGCGAGCGCGTTGTCGTAAATTTCCATGCCCGTTCAACTTCCTCAAAAGCTCATTCTAATGCGAATTTCGCCCTCCGGCAAAACGTCCTTGCCGCCCCCCTGCGGCTAAAGCCCCATCTTACACCAATTGTCAAGCCCCGCAGGCTGGTTGTCTTGGTGTTGACACGGGGCGCTTCCGGGGTTGACAATCTGGAGCGCGTCAGCATCCGCTGAAGCGCAGTCATCACTTCCAGGAGGTCAACCATGAGAGCTTGGAGGAAGACATGGGTCGCGGTCGTAAGCGTTTTCATTCTGGCGTCCCCTCTGCTCGGCGGGCCGCAGTCCTCTTCGCCCCGACCGTTCAACTTGATTCGATGGAATCACGGCAAATTCATTTTCGGCGTGGATTACTATCCCGAGGCCTGGCCGGAAAGCCAGTGGGAAAAAGATGCGGAGATGATGCAAGCCGCGGGCATCAATTTTGTCCGCATGGGGGAGTTTGACTGGGTGAAGATGGAGCCGGAGGAAGGTCACTTTGATTTCTCGTGGCTCGATCGCGCGTTAAAGATTCTGAGCGCACACGGCATCCATGCCGTCCTGGGAACGCCAACCGCGGCCCCGCCCGCTTGGCTGTATGCCGAATATCCCGATATTGCCGCCGTGAATGCCGAGGGCATCCGCTATCGTTTCGGCTCGCGCCGAAATTATTGCCTCAACAACCCGCATTTCCTCCAAGCGACGCGGCAGATCGTCACGGCGCTGGCCGAGCATTACAAAAACAACCCCGCCGTCATCGGCTTCCAAATTGACAACGAACTGGGCAATCCGTACTGCTTTAACCGTTACTGCCTGGCCGCTTTCCAAAACTGGTGCCGCAACAAATATAAAACGCTTGATGCGCTCAACCGGGCCTGGGGAACCGTGTTCTGGGGGCAGACCTACACGGCATGGTCCCAAATTCCTCTGCCCTGGAACACGCTTTTTGGCGTCCACAATCCGAGCTTGGCGCTCGATTATGATCGCTTCTTCAATGATTCGACGAAAAGTTATTTGGAACTTCAGGCCAGGATTTTGCGGCGCATTGCTCCGAACAAGGCCATCACGACCAACGAGATGGGGTTGTTCGACGCCATTGACTACTCGAAGCTCAACACGGCCCTCGATTTTGTCGCTTGGGACAATTACCCGATGTTCGACCAGAATCACTCCAACTACTTTGGGCCGGCGCTCGCCCACGATCTGATGCGAGGGTCGAAGAACAATCAGAACTTTATGGTCATGGAAGAAGAGGCCGGCTTGCCCGGCTGGACGATGTTTTGGGGGCATCAGGCACCGGCGGCACTCTATCGCGTGTGGGCTTATCAGGCGGTAGCCCATGGCGCCGACGGGGTTTGTTTCTTCCGCTGGCGCACTTCCACTTACGGGACCGAGCAGTATTGGCAGGGCGTTCTTGATCAGGATAGCTATCCAAACGCGCGTTATCGCATCATCGCCCGCATGGGAAAGGAGATTCAGCGGCTGACGCCGGTTCTGGAAGGCTCGCACGTCGTTTCAAAGGTCGCCCTGTTGGTTTCCCCGGATAGCCGATGGGCGTTTCACATTCAACCGCTGACGAAAGGCTTCAATTACAACCGCCAGCTCTACCGTTACTACGACGCCTTTCGCCGTCGGGCCGTCAATGTGGATGTGGTGTTCCCGCAAGACAACTTTTCCGCCTACAAGGTCTTGGTAGCTCCTTCGCTTTTCGTGGTGAATGCGGAGCTGGTCCGCAAGCTGACGCAATTTGTCCGTGGCGGGGGCCTCCTGATCCTGACCTATCGTTCCGGCGTCAAGGACTCGCATAACGTTTATACCACGCTGACGCTGCCCGGCCGCCTGGCCCCGCTGGTCGGCATTGCCATTCACAATTACGATCCTGAAACCACCCAGCAACAGAAAATTGTCATGAGCAACGGCACCAGCTATCCGGCGGACGTCTGGTTTGACATCTTAACCCCGACAAGCGCGCGCGTGCTGGCAACTTACGGGGAGGATTTTTACGCCGGCAAGCCAGCGGTTACGATCAACCGCTATGGCCGCGGGGCGGTCATCTATGTGGGCACGGAGCCACGGTCGAGCAGATTCTACAGCGGGCTCGTCCAACTCGTCGCGCGGCGAACCGGATTGGCGCTCGGTCCCAAGCTGCCGAACGGGGTTGAAATGGCGACACGGCAAAAAGCCGGTGAGAAAATCATCTTCCTTCTCAACTACACGAGTCAGCCCCAGTCGGTGGACGTAGGTGCGGTCACTCGTAATGCGTTGACGGGTCAAGCTGAGAACGAAAGCGTCCCGATTCCTCCTTACGATGTTCGAGTGCTGACTCGGCGTTGAGCGATGCGCGGCGATGTGGGCGAGCAAGAACCGCTAATTTCCAACGAATGGAGCGCGGACCGCATCGGAGGAATCGCAAAATACACGGAGGATGTTATGCCTGGTCAACCGCGGGCGTCGAAGCCCACTGGCCATCGAGCGCCTTTCCGCTTTGGTTACTGTCGCCGGCTCATTCGGCGGCGCGGCGGCATCGCCTGAACGAACGCCGGTGACGCTCCGCCTTCTCTAATCCCATCATTTAGCTTTGCGGCTTTTCCTCATGCCGCCGGCCGAGGGAGCGTCGGCTGAAAATTGAGAGTTGTAGTCTGGGTACGGAGGATGTGGAACGATGTGGAACGGATGGGCCTTCAACTCCCGCATGGCGATTTGGACGGCGGTTTGCAACTGAGGGTCCTGTCCTTGACGCCAGAGTTCTGGATTCATTGACACTTTGACGTCTGGGGTGACGCCATGATTTTCCACGTCCCATTTCCCATTCGGGAAATAGATAGCTCCCTCGGGCGCGGTGACCATCGTGCCGTCCATGAGAACGGGATATCGGCCGATGCCAACCAGCCCTCCCCACGTGCGCGTGCCGACCAGCGTGCCCACATGTTCCTGCTTAAAGGTATAAGGCAGGTAATCGCCGCCGGAACCGGCAAAGTGATTGGCAATCATGACTTTGGGGCCAAAAATAGCAGCCGGAGTGACCTCAATATGACCGTGGCGGGCAAGCCAGAAACTGAGCACCGGCTGCTGTAGCTTATCAATAACGTAGTTGGCCAGCAGACCACCGTGGTTGAATCGCTCATCCACGATCACGCCCTTTTTACCGATTTGTGAGAAAAAATAGCGGTTGAAATAGGTCCAGCCTCCCTCATACGTATCCGGCAGGTACACGTAGGCCAGTTGGCCGTGGCTGAGCTGTTTCACCAACATGCGGTTGTGATGAACCCAGGCGCGCTTCCGCAAGGCCAACTCACTGGCAACAGGCACGACGGTGACTTGCCGCGAGTCCGTCCCGTCGGGATTGGGACCAACGGTCAGCACCACTTGCTTGCCCGCCGTTTGTTGGAAAAAGGAATAGATATTTTCGGTGCCGTAAACCGGTCGGCCATTGACGGCGAGCAAATAATCACCCACTTTCACGTTGATGCCGGGTTGAGTGAGCGGAGCGTGCAGTCCGGGATTCCAATTTTCGCCACTGTAGATGCGCGAAAAGCGATAGCGGTTATGGTCAATCGTGTAATCGGCGCCCAACAACCCGACAGGCGTCGGATGCGGCGCGCTGAGGGGTGCGCCTTCCAAGAAAAGGTGGGAGACCGTGAGATTGCCCAGCATGTCATGGAACAGGTAGCCCAAATCAGCGCGGGTTTCGACTCCGGGAAGAAAACGCGCATAGTAGCGCTCGGCGGCCGAGAGGTTGAGGCCATTAAACTGGGGCGAATAGAAGTAGGATTGCTCGATGCGCCAGACCTCATAGTACATTTGGCGCCATTGTTTCAGCGGGTTGACGCGCACCTTGAGGTGGGCGGTGCGCAGGACGCGGGCGCCGTGGGTCACGTGGAGAGTCGCGGGGACGATCTTCCACTCATGGCCCTGCTCGATCAGCATGTGCTTGCCATCGGCGGACAGAACGAATTGCTTGATGACGGGGAGCACCAACTTCGCTTTCCGGCTCTTTACGGTGAACCGATAGAGGGAAAGCGCCGGATGGTCAGGGCGGCTTTCGGCCACCACGGGCCCGGCGGTGAGCCACAGAACTCCGGGCCCGGAAACCTCCAGGTCCTTGTAGTCGCGGGGTGGCATGGGAAGGGCAAGAATGCGCTGGCTCAGGCCCGCAAAATCAATGGTTACTTTGGCGGGTTTGACCGGCGCGGTTTTTTTCTCACCCGCTTTGGCTGGGGCCTTTGGGGGCGCGGTCTTTTCCTCGCCGGGCCGCGGCGCCAGCGGCGAGGGAATGTTCGAGCGGAGCACCGCCAGGTAGGGGCTGTAAACCGTGGGATGGTCAATGGCAGAAAGATCGCCGACCTCGCCGCCCGTGTCCGGGTTGGTGCTGGCCAAGAAGTACAGATATTTGCCGCTTGGATCGAAGCGTGGGATTTCCGCGTCGCTCATTCCGTCAGTGATTTGCGTGGACTTGCCGGAAGCGAGCGAATAGACGAAGATGGCATGAATCTCGTTCGGCAGAATGTTGGTATAGGCGAGCCAACGACTGTCGGCGGACCAGGCGGCGTAGAACGGGCGACCCGATTCGTCGTAGTAGCGCGTGGCCACGAGCGTGAGCTGGTTGGTCTTTACGTTCACTATCCACAGATGCTGGGCGATGTCGTTCAGCGCGATGTAGCGGCTGTTGGGCGACCAGACCGGATGGTAAAAATACGCCGGATGGGAGCCAAGAGGAATTTTGTGGATCGGGCCAATGCCGTTTTGTGGGCTGATGTAAAGCTGGTATTGTCCGGAGGCATCGGAAAAGTAGGCAATCCATTTGCCGTCGGGCGACCAAGCCGGATAGCGTTCGCAGGCGCCGGTGGTTCGGGTGATGTCTTGGGCGTTGCCGTGCTTTGCAGGAACCGTCAAAATATCACAATGCGCCTGAAAGACGGCGCGGACGCCGTGGGGGGAAATGCCGGGATGAACGAGCGCGTGGGCCACGTTATCCCAGTGGGGCCGCGCGGAGGGGAAATCGGCACGCAGCGTGACGTGGACACGCCGAATCTTCCCTGACTTCACATCCAGTAGGAACAGCTTGCCCATTTGCGCGTAAACGATGGCCGGATGCGAGGTGTCGAGCGCTCCCGCGCTGGCGGAGAGAATATCGTGCCCGTCGTCGGGAGAAACCGGCTGCACGCTTTTCGATCCCAACCGGTAGCGGTAGAGACGAAAATGACCCCCCGTGCGGTCCGACAAAAAGTAGATGGCATGTCCGACCCACATCGGGTCCATGTTGTTGCTGTCGCCCCGCGGCAGCGTCACCACGCTCGAATTACTCAGCAAAGCGATGCGGATACGCGCTTCCATGCCGCCGCGATAATGTTTCCAGGTTTCAAACAACGTATGATTGCGAAAAGGGACGTAGGCCAGGCGCTGCCCGTGCGGCGAATAGGAACCCTGCGTGGCCCACGGCAACGGCAGCGGGGTGGGAAAGCCGCCGTGAATCGAAACCGTGAACAGTTGGAAGTAGAGCGGGTCCACGCTGTACCGGTTGGAGCGAAACAGGACGCGCTGGCCGTCGTTCGTCCAACCGACCGTGATATCCGGGGCCGGGTGCCAGGTGAGCCGGCGGGCCGGGCCACCCTCCGCCGGCATGACATAAACATCCAGATTGCCGCTATCGTTGCGGGTGAACGCCAGCCATTGACCGTTCGGAGAAAAGACAGGCCAATTGTCCTGCCCCTCGCCGGAGGTGAGCCGCACGGCCACGCCGCCTTTGCGGCTGACCGACCAC
>JAKASC010000214.1 GCA_021828245.1 Acidobacteriota bacterium | reverse complement strand
ACAGCCGGTTCTGGCCGTAGGTGGTGACGTAAATATCTTCAAAACCGTCGTTATCGTAGTCGCCCGCCGTCACCCCAATGCCGTAAAGTTCCACATCCAGCCGAGCCTCATGGGTGACGTCGGTAAAAGAGTCGCCATGATTGTTGCGGTAAAGCTTCATGGTGGTGGGCGGCCCCGAATGGCCCGGCCAGTTCATGCCGTTGATGAGCAATACATCCAGCCAGCCGTCGCCGTTGTAATCGAGAAAGGCGCAGCCGGGACCCAAGGTTTCCGGCAAGTATTTGGCCCCAAAGGCTCCGTTGTTGTGAATAAAGTGAATGCCCGCCGGCTGCGTCACGTCCTTCAGATGGAGCGAGAGCTTCTGCCACGGGTATCGGGTGGCAGCCCGGCGGCCGGCATCGCTCAGGCGAAGATAGTGGTGGAGGATCTCCGCTCCCACGCCGACCGCGCCGACTCCCGCCAAAGCCTTGAGAACGTCTCTTCGTTTCACCGCTCGATTTCAACGGTAGCGCAGGAGTCGCGCCGCGTCAACCCAGACGAGTGCGGCGGCGCGGGCGCCGCGGCGTTTGGCGGCTTGCCGGACTTTCCTTTGACTAACAGCTCCAAGACTTTTATATTCAGGGCGGAGTGGCCGAAACCTATCTCAGCATCGTGGTGCCCGCTTATAATGAGGCCGAGCGCATCCCCCGCTCGCTCGACGCCATCTGCCGCTACGCTCAATCGAAGCCTCTGCCGGTAGAGGTGATTCTGGTGGATGACGGTTCCACCGACGCCACGCCCGTCATCTTGGGCGATTACGCGCGCCGCTACCCTTTTATCTCCGTCTTGCGGCACCAACCGAACCGTGGAAAAGGTTACTCGGTCCGAGAAGGGGTGCTGGCAGCGCAGGGGGAGTTCGTGGCCTTTGCGGATGCCGACCTTTCAGCCCCGGTGGAAGAGTTGGACAAGCTGCTGGCGGCGCTCGAGGCTTCCGGCGCCGACGCGGCCATCGGCTCGCGGGCGCTCGACCGCAGCCTGATTGGCGTCCACCAGCCCTGGCTCCGCCGCGCGGCCGGACGCGCTTTCAACCTGATGGTCCGCGCGTTGACTGGCCTCAAGCTCAGTGACACTCAATGCGGGTTGAAACTTTTTCGCCGCGCCACCACTCGGCGCGCCTTCGAGTTGCAACGCGTCGAAGGCTTTGGTTTTGACCCGGAACTGCTCTTCTTGATTGCCCGCCTCGGCGGTTCTATTGTGGAAACCCCGGTGCGTTGGAACGATCATCCGGCGACCAAAATCCGCCTGTGGCGCGACGCCTCACACATGTTCCTGGACTTGATTCGCCTCCGGTGGCGCGCCCTGACCGGCGCTTATTCCCCTGAACGGTCCCCCGCCCCTTAGCGCCGCGCTTCAAGCGGTCAAGCCCAAGCCTCCCGAGCCCGCTTTACGCCGCCTCATGTTTTGGAACTGCTGCACCACGACTCGACGGCGTTCCACGGATTCGCCCCCAGGGAGAAAAAATCTTGACGAATTTTCTTGACTCCGGCGGCTCCACAATTTTAATATCGCGGCAACGCTAGAAAGGAGGTGATCCATGTCCGACGGAAGTTATCTTAGCGAGGGTGCTGAGGCTTAGGCGCTCGCACGCGCTGGGAAGTATCCCCTCTCTCTAGCGAGGAGAGGGAAGGAAGCGGCGCTGGCTGGCGCCGACCCCTGAACTTGGGGGAAAGCCAATCCCAATCAGTATCCGGCCCCTGGCCTTTGCGGTCGGCGCAAAGCCAGGGGCTTTTTGTTGATGACAGGCCGTGCGCGCCCAGGGCGGACTTTGCGAAAGAACGCCAGGCCTTCCTCAATCACCCGGAGTGCTTTGGGGCTGAGGCGGTAACGCGGCAAATCCTGCGGTTGCACCCAGCCTGCCTCGCGCACATCGCTCGCCGGGTGCAGCCTTCCGCCTCGCTTGCGACACGCGTAATCCACAATGACGTAATGGTAGCGGACGCGACCCTTCCGGCGGACAATCCGGTCGAAAACTTCCAAGACGGCGACCGGCTGAATCTCCAACCCCGTCTCCTCGCGCAACTCACGGCGCACCGCCGCGACAAGGCTTTCACCCAGCTCCACCACCCCGCCGGGAATGGACCATTCCCCTTTCATCGGCTCGCGCCCGCGCCGAATCAACAGCACGCGCCCGCGATCCACTACCACGCCGCCCACGCCCACAATTGGCCGAGCGGGATATTCGCGTTTCATCGGGCTTCCTCGGCTTTGCCGCGGCACGCGCCACGCCCTCCGCGCGGCGATGCGTCGAGCGTTGATTGACCGCGCCAGCTCCGGCCCGCGCACGCCTGACCTCCGACGGTTTCCGCAATGCTCATTTTCCCGCCTCCGGGCACGTCCTGAGTGGGCGGATTATATACCCCTTGGCCGGCCCGCGGCTGAAGTTTGAACGAAAACGACCGCTCCTCACGGTAGAAAACGCATTGAGGGCGGCGGGGGGATTATCCTAGAATGGCAACGGAGATTGGCGGATGCACTCTCATTCCTCCTCCAACGGAAGTTGGGTCATTCGGGCGGCTCTTGGGGCGACGATTCTCCTAGTGGTCACCGAGTTCGTTGCAGGCACGCTGGGTCACAGCTTGGCGCTGGTGGGCGATGCTTGGCACAACCTGGCCGACGTGCCCGCCCTGGTTTTTTCGGCCATTGCGCTCTACCTTGAAAAAAAGCCGCCCAACGAGCGCCGCACTTACGGTTACCAACGTGCCGGCGTGCTGACAGGATTTGTGAATTCGTTGCTGTTGGTGGTGGTGGCGGTGTATCTGTGCGTGGAGGGCTACGAACGGATTGCGCATCCGCAGCCTGTGGCTTCGGGCATGATGCTGGCCGTGGGCGCCGTGGCGCTAGCGATTAACGGCGGCGTTTCGCTCGGCTTGGCACGGCAGCAAAGCGATTTGAACCTGCGCGCCGTCTTCCTTCATTACGTTGGCGACGCGCTTTCCGACCTCGGCATCATGGCGGGCGCGGCGCTCATCCGGCTGACCGGCCAGCGCCTTTTCGACCCCATCCTGGCGTTTCTGATTGCCGGGATGATTGTTTGGGGCGCCGTCGGCGTCATCGTCGAAAGCGGCAATATTCTCCTGGAAGGCTTGCCGGGCGGCATGGATTTGGAGCAGGTGGCACGCGCTATGCTCAATGTGCCGGGCGTGCGCGAAGTACACGACGTCCACATTTGGAGCCTCAGCTCGAACTCTCACGCGCTCTCCTGCCACATCCATATTCTCGACATGCCCACCTCGGAAACCGAACGCATTGCGCATCGCATTCGTCAGGTTTTGGCGAGCGAGTTTGGCATCACCCACACGACCCTCCAGTTCGAGCATACTCACGAGCCGGGCGCATTCCACGCCTATATGCCCGAACCCGCGAAGAAATCCGCGTCGCGACGGTAGAACGGCCGGTCCGTACAGAGTTAGGGTTGACCGGGCCGCTCTCGGGCCGCACGACGGGGTGGCGTTTTTTCAGTGGAACCTGGCACGCCAGGCTTCTGGGTTTGAGGCGAGCCAGCCGTGCCTGGCGTATAGGCGCTCAACGTGCCGGTGATAGCCCCGACGGAGATGGTGGCTCGGATTCGCAACGGCAGATGCCGCGGATCTTGGCTCAACCATATGACCATATGTCCCTTGCGCTTGTAGAGGTCGCCAAAAACCGTCGGCACGACGCGAAACGCCTGGAAGGTGCCGAGCGGCGTGGTGACCGGCTCGATGCCTTGGACGTTGGCGGTGACCAGCTTGGTTTTGGAGCCGTCGTTAATCGCGAGCTGAATCTTTTTCCCCACTTGCAGCGGTTGGGCCCGCAGATAGTAAAAGGCGGAGACGACGTCTTCCACGCAAGCGGGGATGGCCTCGGCTTTGTGCGACACCGGGTCTTGCGGGTTATTGAGGTTGCGCTCACGAAGCAGCGCCAGGTGGCGCGAGGCATCAAAGACGATGTGAGTGATTTTGTGGCGGCGACCTTCATTGATGGTCTTGGAGATGCGCTGGGAGCAGAGGGTGCGAGCATTGAACACCGAGCGAT
>JAKASC010000213.1 GCA_021828245.1 Acidobacteriota bacterium | reverse complement strand
CGGCAGGTAAAACGTGGAGCTCGCGCAACTTCCAGAAATCGGCGTAACCGGTCCGCTCAATGGCTCTCTGCACCGTCAAGGAGCCACTGTCGTAAGCCGCCATGGCCAAATACCAATCCCCGAACTCTTCGTATAAATCCTTCAGGTGCCGAGCCGCCGCCTCGCTGGATAAAACAGGATCTTGCCGCTGATCTACCCAGCGGTTGACCACCAGACCATTCAACCGGGCCGTGCCCAGCATGAACTGCCAAATACCTCTCGCCCCGGCGCGCGAAACTGCGAAGGGGTTGAAGGCACTTTCGCCCGCAGCTAGATAGATCAAATCTCGCGGCAGCCCCTCTTGGGCTAACGCCCTGTGAATAATGGCGGCGTAACGATTCTTTCGCCGCAGAACCTTTTCGATGAAATCCCTGCCCTCACCCTGGAAATACGACAGGTAGCCGTCCACGGCGTCGTTGGAAACGAGGGGCAAATCCGAATGAAGCGAACGCATTTCCTCCTGCGCCCGTAAGCGAATATTCGGGTTGACCGGGAACGTCAAGCTGCCAAAGGTATCGAGCGGAGCCGGCTCATACTCGTGCGCGCTCAGGCTATTGCCACTTTCTACCGTAGCCAGCTCAATCTCATACGTTTCATGCACGAGGCTCTCAAACTCGTTGTAAAGCCGCTCGTGGCCGCGAATGTCATAATTGCTCTCAAGCAGCATGGATAGAGCTTGATCGTATTTCTCCTTAGCTCCCTCGAGGTTCCCTGCCTGATAATCCTGCTGCCCTTCAGCATAGGCGGCTTTGACTTTTGCCAGGAGTTGGCCGATGGGATCTACCGTAGCCGTGGAGTTGGAAATGGCGTTCTTTTGGAGCGTAGGCGAGCGCGTGGCGACCGGTTGTGGCTTCGGCACCGAGTCGGTAGGGAGGCTTGATACGCTGGGATTCGACGTGTGAGTGCAGGAAGCCAGCAGCCCCACCAACCCCAAACACGCCATAACCTTTAACAAGCGCAAGCTCGCCCCTCCTTCGGTATTTCAAGCAATTTGAGTTCTTCCAGACTGCCTAATCCAAGAAAACCAAAGCCGCTGGCGATTTTACGTTTAACTGAGTGAAGACGTCAACCCAAAATTCGCAGGGATGCGAAAAATTTTGGCGCGTCCAAAAAATTATTGGTCTGAATAGACTACTTATTGACAGGCGGTTGTGCACCAAAACCCAAACTCATGGCTGATGTCCCACCGTGCCGAATGAAGGGATCGTTGCCGCTCAAACAACTGTGACTGCATCCCGTGCGAGGTTCTTACCAAATTCCACGCGGCTAGGCCAACCGCATCGCGATGCAGTGTATCGGAATGGGTTCGGGCACTGCTGTAGGGCAGAACCAATTGCCGGCCGCGCAGCGTCGGTTCGGCTCAAGACCATCGAACTCCGGCAAACCCTGGCACTCGGAAAGTTGAAAAATCCTAGGCAACCCTTTTCGACCGCGAGGCGTCAACCGAAGTAACCAACTCTGTGACTACCTGGGGAAGTGGGTAGGACCGGACGAAGCCGATTTACCCACTTCCTCCTTCCCTAAGAGAACTTCAGCGGCTGAGGCGCCAAGGACAGCCCTGAATAGGCGTCGGGATTTGTCTCCTGGACGACTCTCGGCTCAAAAATCCATTCCGACGGCAACCTACAATCCGTCCCTACCGAAGGAACTCAAGCGCAGCAGGCGCCGCAACATCTCCCGGATGAAATGGGGAATAGGCCCGCCTTCGAATTCCAAACCGAGCCTGCTTTGGCTCGTGTTGCTTCGCGCTCCCCAAAACATGCAAGGTCCGCTGCGCCATTCACTTTTGGGCATTGCTCCTATAGAATGACTGTCCGCCTTGGGAAGCCCCGGCTGAGCCGCTTTTAGAATGGCGAGGCGGAGCAGCGGAGGAGGATGAATTGCCGGCCCGCGACAGACTTATCGTGGCCTTGGATTGCGCCACCGCCGAAATCGGCTTGAGAACGACGGAGAAGCTGCGCAGGCGCGTGGGCATGTTCAAGATTGGGTCGGAATTGTTTACGGCGGAGGGACCCTCCCTGGCGCGCAAGCTGGTTTCGATGGGTGAGGGGGTTTTCCTGGACCTGAAATTCCATGATATTCCGAACACGGTGCGTGGTGCCTGCCGCGAGGCCGCGCGACTGGGAGTGCGAATGATGAACGTTCATGCCTGCGGTGGGCGAAAAATGATGGAGGCGGCCGTGGAGGGGGCGCGCGAAGGCGGTCGCGGGGCCAGGCCCCTTGTCCTTGCCGTCACCGTCCTCACCAGCTTGGAGACTCCCGAGCTGGCTGAGCTAGGGATTGAGGGAACGGCGGAGGAAGTGGTGGTTCGTTGGGCGCGGATGGCGCAAGCGGCGGGGCTGGATGGCGTGGTGGCCTCGGCGCGGGAGGTTGCCGCGTTGCGGAGCGCCTGCGGGCCTCGGTTTCTCATCGTGACGCCGGGGATTCGACCCGCCAGCCCGGCTGCCGACGACCAACAACGAACCGCCACGCCCGGGGCCGCCATTGAGGCAGGCGCGGACTACCTGGTGGTGGGCCGTCCCATCACCACCGCTCCGGACCCGGCGAGCGCCGCCGACGCCATCGTCCAGGAAATAGAACGCGCGCTGGGCGCGTTCGACGCGAACTGAGACCGCCATGACCGAAGAGGAAATTCTCCAAATCTTTCAAGATCATGCCGCACTACTGAAGGGCCACTTTGTGCTTTCGTCGGGCCTGCACAGCGATCGTTACATTCAGTGCGCCTTGGTGTTGCAATACCCCCGCATCGCCGAACAGTTGTGCGGCGAACTGGCGGCCAAGCTCAAAGACCTGCGCGTGAGCGCCGTCGCAGCGCCGGCGCTGGGGGGGGTGATTGTGGCCCATGAGGTGGCGCGAGCCCTCGGCGCACGCGCGGTGTTCACGGAGCGGCAAGACGGCGCGATGAAGTTGCGGCGAGGCTTTTCCTTTGAGCCGGGTGAGCCGGTGTTGGTGGTGGAGGACGTCATCACAACCGGCCTCTCGACCCGCGAAACCATGCATTGCGTGGAAGAAGCGGGAGGGAAAGTTGCGGGCATCGGGGCGCTGGTGGATCGGAGCGGAGGACAGGTGGAGTTCGGATTGCCCCAGTCCGCCTTGATCACCCTTCATGTTTCCAATTACGAAGTCGCCGATTGCCCCATGTGCAGAGCGGGCATGCCGGTGGTGAAACCCGGCAGCCGAACCCGAAAGTAGAGTTCCGCCGGCTGAGAGAGGTCCTCGGCCGGCTGAGACGGTGTGGGAGAGTTATGACTCCGACGATGGCGCCGGAGCCGCACCCGGAAAAACGCGCGCACCCAGGGCCGGATAACGTGAGCCTAAAAAATGGTTGGCATACGACTGAAAGAAAATCATGGCGGGTGTTGAAACAAGAGAAAGTACATAGACGATAGCCGCCAAGGCGCCTCCGGCGAGGATGACAACGGCGCTGAAGGTGTAATAGTTAAAGGCAAGATGGGCTGCTTTGCCGGCCAGAAAAATCCCCAACCCAAGGATGGCCAGCGGAATCATCATCAACAATAGCGCGAGCAAACTGGCGATCCCGAACACGAAGGCCACACCCAGCGACAGAAGAACCCTCATCAGGAGATAGCCTGCGTAGGACTTCTTTTCTTGCCGCAGCATGGGATAAAACCTTCGCCAGCCCTCCAGAATGCCCACCTTCTCAAGCGCCATAATGGGGACGACAAAGTCCTGCGCCAGAAGTGAGGCAATTCCGACGGTCAACAGGAACAACGCCATGAAAACCAGCGAAGCGGCGCCCCCTCGAGTTCCCAGAGACAGATGCTCCCCACCTTGCTGCAAAAGGCCATCGTGAATAGCCCATGCCCAAGGAGCGCCCACCAGGGCGAAGGTAACCACGGCGGTGCTCAGCCACAAGACGACTTTCCAAAGCAAATAGCTCAGCCCTTGCGGCTTCCATTTGGGCCAACCGGCTTTTACATCGCATTCGCCATCCAGCACGGATTCAAACAGGATGAACCGAAACACACACGCCATGTAAATCCACATGGCGGCCAAGACCACGGTCAAAATCGCG
>JAKASC010000212.1 GCA_021828245.1 Acidobacteriota bacterium | reverse complement strand
CCTCCCCGTCGGAAGCCGGGGTCTTTTGGGAAGTCGGCAAGGTTTCCGTCAGACGTACTTCAGGGCCAAGCGCCGTTCAAGCTTAAGACCCGAGTCGGAGCCTTCCCGGAGGGTGTCGGACCACGGACAACCTCGCTTCCAACAGGAGCGTGCTCCACGCGGTCTGACGGAACTGAGCTAAGGCCATAAATAACTTCGATGCCGCAGATCTTTCATCGCAGTTTCAATACTCTTGCGCGGGCGAGCATTCTGGGGATCGTCCTGCTGATCGCCGCGATCGGCTACATCAGTTGGCGAGTCAATCGGTCGGCTTACATCACCTATATCAAAGAACCGCTGCCGCAGCCGGTTCCATTCAGCCACCGGCACCACACGGTGACGGACGGCATTGATTGCCGCTATTGTCACACGACGGTCGAGACTTCGTGGTATGCGGGCATGCCCACCACGCACACGTGCATGACCTGTCATTCTCAACTGTTTGTTCACAGTCCCATGCTGGCCCCGGTGCGCGAGAGTTATCGTGAGGATAAGCCCATTGCGTGGACGCGGGTGAATACGCTGCCCGACTTTGTTTATTTCAACCACGCTATCCATATTCACAAAGGGATTGGGTGTACAACCTGCCATGGGCAAATCGGTGAGATGCCGATTACCTGGCGGGCACACACGCTTTACATGCGCTGGTGCTTGAATTGCCATAACCATCCGGCCCGGTACGTTCGCCCGCGCGCTCATGTGTTCGATCCCATTTACCATCGCCCGAGCCGGATGCACCCGCTGGTGTATGACGGCGTGGTTTATACCAGCCAGCTTCGCCTCGGCGAACTGTTGGTTAATAGGTACAGGATTCGCAGTCTCACAAGCTGCGACACGTGTCACCGTTAGATGCCGCTTGAGGCGTGAAGTCGAAAATGAACGAGCGAAAGTCCAAAGATTTTGTTGATATTGCCGCGCTACGAGCGAGCTTGACGCAAGACAAGCGGCGGCGCTTCTGGCGAGGACTCGAGGAGCTGGCGGAAACGCCCCGCTACCAGGAGATTGCGAAAGGCGAGTTCGGCGCGACCGGTCTTCCCAACCCCCAGCGCGGCATCAGCCGCCGAAATGTCCTCAAACTGATGGCTGCTTCCGCCGCCATCTCCGGCATGACGGCATGCGTCAAAATCCCGCTTGAGAAAATTGTTCCCTACGTGCATCCCCCGGTCGAATTTCAGCCCGGTCGGCCGCTTTTTTACGCGACTGCGATGCCCTTGAACGGCTGTGGCATTGGCCTTCTGGTTGAAAGCCATTTGGGACGGCCGACTAAAATCGAAGGGAATCCCGACCACCCCGCGAGTTTGGGCGCCACCGACACGCTGTCCCAGGCTTCCATCTACGGCCTTTACGACCCCGACCGCTCGCAGGTTGTTTTGCACGAAGGGCGGCTTGGCAACTGGAGCACTTTTCTGGGAGTCCTCGCCGATCTCCGGAGCTATTATGCGGGGAACAAAGGGGCGGGGCTGAGAATATTGACGGAGGCCGTCGCTTCCCCCACGCTAGGCGACCAGTTGACTCGGTTGCTGGAACAATTCCCCGCCGCGCAATGGCATCAATACGAGCCAGTGGGGCGCGATGCGGCGCGGGAAGGCTCCCGGCTGGCCTTCGGCGAATACGTGAACACGTATTACCGCTTTGACCAGGCGGACGTGATTCTTTCGCTGGACGCGGACTTCCAGTGCTTCGGTCCGGGGACGGTCCGCTATGCGCGAGACTTCTCAAACAAGCGACGGATTACCGGTCCCCAAAGCACCATGAACCGGCTTTACATGGTGGAGACCATGCCGTCGGGGACCGGAACCCTGGCCGACCATCGGCTGGCGCTGCCTTCCTATCAGATTGAGGCGTTTGCCCGAGCCGTCGCGGCGGCGGTCGGCGTGAAGTTTGGCGGAGATGCTCCGCCCGTGCCGCCGCAAGTTCCGCCGGATTGGATACCGGCGTTGGTGCGCGACCTGCAAAACCATCGCGGGGCCAGCATCGTGATGGCCGGCGACCAACAGCCACCGGCCGTGCATGCGCTCGCCCACGCCATCAATGATGCTTTGGGCAACGTCGGCAAAACCGTCATTTATACCGACCCCATCGAGGCGGGCCCGATTAACCAGCTTCAGTCGCTGCGCGATTTGGTGAAGGATATTCATCAGGGACAGGTCGAAACCCTGCTCATCTTGGGCGGCAATCCGGTGTACGACGCTCCCGCCGACCTCGAGTTCGATCAGGCGCTGCTCAAGGTGAAGATGCGCGCGCATTGGAGCCTCTACGACGACGAAACCTCTTACCTGTGCCAATGGCACATCCCCGCTGCCCATTACTTGGAGTCGTGGAGCGACGTTCGCACCTATGACGGGACGGCCACAGTCATTCAGCCCCTGATTGCCCCGCTTTACGGCGGCAAGACAGCCCACGAATTGATGAGCCCGCTGTTGGGCGACGTGTACGCCACGCCGCATCAAACGGTTCGGAATTATTGGAAATCCCAAAACCTCTCGAAGGATTTCGAGCGCTTCTGGGAGGCGGCGCTTGAGCGGGGCGTAATCCCCGGAACGACGTTTGCGCCCAAATCCGTCAAGCTGAATGCGAACCTCAATTTGCCGCCGAGCCCCGCAGGGCCGAACTCGAGTACGCCCATTGAAATCTCCTTCCAGCCCGACACGAACGTCTGGGACGGTCGTTTTGCCAATAATCCCTGGCTGCAAGAAGTTCCGCGCCCCATCACCAAGCTGACCTGGGACAATGCCGCCATGGTCAGTCCGGCCACGGCCGAGCGCCTGCGTCTGACCCGCGAAGAGGTGGTCAAGATTACGGTCAATGGACGCAGCCAAAACTTCCCTATCCTCATCGTCCCCGGGCACGCCGACGGCAGCATCACCTTGCCGCTCGGTTATGGCCGCACGCGGGCCGGGCGGGTGGGCAATGGTCCGGGATTCAATGCTTACTCGATTCGGACTTCGGAGCATATGTGGGCGGCCTTTGTCGCGGCACCGCAGCCGACGGGCGGGCGCTATCATTTGGTGACCACGCAATATTTCCACACCATTGAGCGACACGGCGAACCTATGGAGCTGGAGAGCGTGAACGCTTTTAAGCGCGACTTGGTGCGGGTGGCGACGCTGGAGGAATTCCGCCGGAACCCGGACTTCGCCGCTGACCCGCCCAGTGAAACCACCGAGGCTCCGTCGCTCTATCCGCCTTACAACTATAAGGAAGGCTACCAATGGGGAATGTCTATTGACCTGAACAGTTGCGTGGGGTGCAACGCCTGCGTGGTGGCCTGCTATTCGGAGAACAATATTGCCGTGGTCGGCAAAGAGCAGGTGGACGATGGCCGCATCATGCAGTGGATCCGCATAGACAATTATTTTCACGGCGATTTGGACCATCCCGAAATCTACAACGAACCCTTGCCCTGCATGATGTGCGAAAATGCCCCCTGCGAATACGTCTGTCCGGTGGGCGCCACCATGCACAGCCCCGGCGGGCTCAATCTGATGATTTACAACCGCTGTGTCGGTACCCGCTATTGCTCCAATAACTGCCCATACAAGGTGCGGCGCTTCAACTTCTATCTCTATTCCGACTGGACCACCCCCAGCCTTTATGGCTTAAGGAACCCGGACGTTACGGTGCGGAGCAGAGGCGTGATGGAAAAGTGTACGTATTGTATTCAGAGGATCGAAGAAGCCAAAATCAAAGCTCAACTCGAAAATCGCAAGGTTCGGGATGGCGAAATCCAAACCGCCTGCCAGCAGGTTTGTCCCACGGAGGCGATTGTGTTTGGAAACATCAACGACCCTCACAGCCGAGTCACTCGACTGAAGGCGCAAAGCCGCCAGTACGGCCTGTTGCGAGAATTGAACACCCGACCGCGCACCACGTATTTGGCGCGGCTCAGGAATCCGAACCCAGAGATTAAGGAGTCCGTGAATGGAACCCGTTGAACCGGGGAAAAAAGCCGCCGTGGCGGAGCCCGTCCTCGCTCCCGGGCATTCGTTCGGGTCGGTGACGGACCAGATTAGCGCCATTGTCCTGACGCGCGGCACGGGCAAGAAGTGG
>JAKASC010000211.1 GCA_021828245.1 Acidobacteriota bacterium | reverse complement strand
CGGCCTTCATTTGGTCGGGCTTATAGACCAGGCTGCCGCTGCACCAATCGTACTTGACGTAATCAATGCCCCAACGCGCGAAGGTTTCGGCATCTTGTCGCTCATGGCCGTAACTGGCGGCGCGCCCAGCGCAGGTGACTGGTCCGGGGCTGTCGTGAATGCCGACCTTCAGGCCCAAGCTGTGAATGTAATCGCACAGCGCCTTCATGTGGGGAAACTTGAGGATGTCGGGGCGAAACACGCCTTGGGCATTGTGGTAACCCTCCCAGCCGCCATCAATGATGACATATTGGTAACCGGCGGCCTTCATGCCGCTGGTCACCATGGCTTTGGCTTGGGCGCGAATGATGGCTTCATTGATGTTGAGATGGAAATGATTCCAGCTATCCCAACCCATGGGTGGGGTGCGGGCGAGCATCGGCTCCTTGGCCTGGGCAGTGGCTGCCAGCGTGAGCAACAGCGCCGTGAGCACGACGCGATAAAATTTATGAGGCATGCGCGAAGTCCTTTCGGAAGGGTCAAATCAAAATTGTGTCCAGCGGCGCGGGCTACGGATGGCTCGCGCTCGCGTAGCCGCGTGCCTGGGTGCGAAGGACCAGACGCGCCGAAGCCAGTCCGGCGGCCCGCGCGACAATCTTAATCTCGCCGGGATGGCGGGCCGCTCTCACCAAAACCATGCAAAGGCCTCGAAAGGCGCGGCGGGAGTTGGCGATATTGGGCTCGTGGCTGGAAGGATTGCCATTGCCCACGCCCGCCAGCGTGCCCGCGCCCGTGACGGAAAAATGAATCCTATTGTCGGCCGCGGGCACGATGTCGCCGCGCGCGTCGGTGACTTCCACGCGGATCGGAGCGATGGATTCGCCATCGGCCGTCAGATGGCTGACCTCTGAGGCCAGCCGCAGAGCGACGGGGTGACCCGCGGTGCGCACCGTGTAGGTGGCTACAAGCCGACCGTCATCATATCCCTGCGCGGTCAGGGTGCCTGGGGTGTAGGGAACGTACCAATCCAGATATTGGTAGCGCGGCATGGTTTTGGCGCCGAGGCTTTTGCCATTCAGCGAGAGTTTGACGCGGTCGCAATTTGAATAGGCTCGAACCAAAATTTTCTTTCCGATCATCGCCTTGGGAAAATTCCAACTGGGGAAAACGTACACCGAGGGCTGGGTTCCCCACCATGCTTTCCAATAATAATAGACCGGCTTGGGAAAGCCGCACAGGTCGAGCGAGCCGGTTTGGCTGGTGACGGCCGGCCAACTGTAAGGATTCGGCTCGCCTCGATAATCGAAGCCTGTCCAGACGAATTCGCCGGCAACAAAGGGATGGGTGATAACCGGCTCCCAGGAAAACCAGGGCTCATGGCCGAAGAAAAAGCCTCGAGCGGCCTTGTGCCCCGGGCCGTAGCCGAAACCGTAAGCGGAACAGCGGGCCGTCGACGGACGCGACTCATAAGTGCCGCGTGAGCTGTAAGCGTTGACGTCCTCGCTGCCAAAAATCATCAAATGAGGATACTCGCGGTGCAGCGCGCCGAACTCAGCGTTGTGGTAGTTCATTCCGAAGATATCCTCGACGGAAAGGAATCCGTTGGGCGTGTAGCCGCCATTCATGGCGCTGGTGACGGGCCGGGTAGGGTCAAGCTTTCGGACGGCGGCCTTCATGGCGGCAAAAATCTTGGCGCCGTAGGTCGTCCGTTGCAACCCTTCCTCGTTGCACATGGACCACATGATGATGGAAGGATGATTGCGATGTTGGAGGACCATGGCCTGCAGGTCGGAAAGATTGGAATAAGGCGTGCCGCGGGCAGACTTGGGATAGTACGTGTCGCCAAGGTGTCGGTTTTCATCCATCACCAACATGCCCATGCGGTCGCAGGCTCGATAGAAGGCTGTGGCCAAGGGGTTGTGCGAGCATCGGTAAGCGTTCGCGCCCATGGCTTTGAGCTTGGCGATGCGCCAGGCCCAGAGATTGTCAGGAGCGCCAATGCCGACCCCGGGAAAATCCTGATGATTGGCCACGCCACGGATTTCCACGTGCTTGCCGTCGAGGAAGAACCCACGCTGCGGGTCAAAGCGAAGCGTTCGGATGCCAAAGGTTGTGAGCTTGCGGTCCGTCTCGTTATGGCCCACGCGGAGCGTCGTTACCAGCCGGTAAAGATGGGTATGAGCAAGCGACCACAACCAGGCGTGGCGGATGACCACGCGCTGCTGAAAGGTGGAGACATGGCCGGAGGGCAGGAATTCCTGGCTTGTCGCTGAGGCGACAACGCTGCCGTCGGGACCCACAATCTGAGACGCCAAAGTGAAGTGTTGGCCGCGTAGCTCATCGTTGCGCGCCGTCGTTTGAACCGTGAGGCGCGCCGTGGCCCGGTCTCCCTCCGCAGAACTGTAATGGATGGGCCCAGGAACGTTGGCGATGACAAAGGTTCCCCACGGGGCCACATGGAGCTTGCCGGTGACGATCAGGCGAACGTGCCGGTAAATCCCTCCCCCTTCGTACCACCACCCCTCGAACCATCGCGGATCTACAAAGACGGCAACATCGTTCTGCTGCCCGAAGCGAGCCCAGCGTGTCACATTGAGCCGAAAGGCCGTGTATCCGCTGGGATGTTGCGCTATTCGGTGGCCGTTGATGAAAACCACGGCGTCGCGGTACACGCCGCCAAAGTTCAACCACACCGTTCGGTTACGGTCCGAGGCGGGGAGAAAAAAGGCGCGGCGATACCAGGCCGGGTACAAGGGCAAATAGCCGTGTCCTCCATAAGCGGAGCGCCCATGACGCGGCGGGTGCTTCATCGAGGCGAGGTGTTGAGCCGAGGCTAAAGCACCTCCGGAAACGTGAGGGCGGCACTCGCGTCCGCCCGGCAAGCATTCGGCTCCCTCGGCCAGCAGGGCGGCGTTCGGCTGACGCGAAAAGCGGCCGCGCACGATGTAGTCGTCAGGGAGCTGCACGGGCTGCCAACCGGTCCCAGGCCATGGACAGTGCAACTGCTTGAGCTGCTCCGAAGTGAGCTGCGGCTCAGGCGGCCAAAGGTCGAAGTTGGGTAAGGGATGAAACATCCAGCCGCGGTCAAGCAGAAAGACGGAGCGAGGTGAGGTTTTCAGTTGGCCGGAGGCTCGGCTGAGGGTTGGCGCCAAGGCCGGCCCGGCGCAAATCCATGCCACGACGATGAGGGCGAGGCCCCGCTTCCACGGATGAATCATCGGTTCTCCTCGAGGGACTGCTTCGATTTTCCGCGCCCGACCGCCGGACGAGCTTTTGAAGCGACCCCCGACCAGGGCGACGGGTGCGGCGCGGGCGTTGGAACATTTAGAAAATCAGCTTCATGGCTAGCTGGCCGATTCGCGGGCTTCCCGCGCCGTTGATGGTACCAAAACCGGAGCCGCTGACGCTGGCCGTCGGGTTGCTGAAGTTTACGGTGTTGAAGACGTTAAAGAACTCGGCACGAAATTGCAGGCGGAAGCGCTCCGTGAGAGGGACCTGCTTGAACAGACCCATGTCCCAACCAAAAAAGGCCGGGCCTCGGAAACTATCCTTGCCGAGCGTTCCAAAGGTCCCGATGGCCGGCTCGATGAAGGCCGCCGGATTAAGATAATCCACGCACGGGGCGCGATTGACGCAAGCGCCGAATTTGTTGGACGAGAAAGCAGGAACGCCGGGCAGTTCCACGCCGCGGTCTTGGTTCAAGCCGGTTTGAGATTGATCTTTGCCGGCAGTGATGGTGAAAGGCCCGCCGGTTTGGGCGGTCACGATACCCGTCCACTGCCAGTTGCCCAAGACATCGTGCGTGAAGCGATTGCCATTGGAAAATTGAGGCAGCATCCACACGTAGGAGACCACCAGCCGATGCGTGTGGTCGAAACCCGCCGGGCCGTAATCGAATTGATGCCGACCCGGGAAATACCACGGAAGAGCAGAAGGCGAATCTGACCCAATGTCGTTATTGCTGCCGCCATTGGGCACATCGTCGAGGGCTTTAGAATAGGTGTAAGCGGCGGTGAGGCTAAGATGGCGCTGGAGGCGCTTTTTGAGCGTGACTTCCAGGGCGTTGAAGTTG
Organism: Acidobacteriota bacterium; assembly: GCA_021828245.1. GTDB lineage: Bacteria > Acidobacteriota > Terriglobia > UBA7540 > UBA7540 > JAKCCV01. Next base: position 59 of record JAKASC010000211.1, on the reverse strand, counting down.
GCGTTGACATCTTGCCCATCCATCGAGATAGAGCCGTAGTAAGGGGCGAAAAGGCGGCG
>JAKASC010000210.1 GCA_021828245.1 Acidobacteriota bacterium | reverse complement strand
AATTTCCCATCCGGAAGATTTTCAATATGCTCAATGGACCCAAAAACTCCAATCAGTTCTTCCGTTTTGTCGTAATACGGCGCCAGGTCATCGTAGCTGATCGGCCAATCGAAGCCTTTCCCGTCCCGGCTGTAGGGCTTGAAGTCGTAGGGTCCCATACGAAGGGAAATTCGCCCCCAGGAGTTAGTGCGCCCTCCGAGCATCCGAGATCGGAACCACATCCATTCGCTACCTGGGGCGCTCGTATAGGGCTCGCCCGGAAGACTCCAGCCACCCACCGCTGCCAAGAAAGAATCGAAGCCTATTTTGGCGGGACCTGCGGCACCGTGATGCGGTGCGTCAAACTCCCACTCGAGCCACTTAGAATCGCGGGCAGCGTCGTACCAGCTTCCGGCTTCCAGGATTAAGCACTTCGCTCCCGCTCGTGTTAGCACATAAGCCGCCATTGCGCCCCCGGCACCGGAGCCGACGATGATCACGTCGTAGGTTTTAGAGTTGGAAATCAATTGTGGCATGAAGCCTCCTTCCGGAGTGGGCCTATCCCTCAAGGGCCCGCATGAAGCGGCTCGGCCGCTCCAACCTCCGCTTCCGACTCGTGTCGTGGACAGCCTGCGGTCGCCTTCTTTAATCCGTGCCCAGCATTATCGCAACCGGGAAAGGGTGCTGTGATGGACATCACCATAGGCCGTAGTTCCAACCACTTCCGCCATTGCCGCCCGATGGCCGTAACCAGCCCCCCGCGTTAAAGCTCACGCCCCTTCTTCGTTCCAAGTGTGGGAGAAGCACTCATGGGCGCGGCCTCTGCATGAGAGCCTTTGGGCCCTGAAGCCTCACAAGCTGAAACGCCGCTTGGTCATTTCCTTGGTCGTCGAAGCGAATCCTTCCTGAAGCGCCGAGGTAGTGGTGAACGGTTGCCAGACGGTCGCGTAGGCGAGCGCGATTAGGGCCCGCCTGCCGAAGCGACTTCACAATAAGTGTGATGGCGTCATAGGCTTCAGCGGCGATGGGGGTTGGAGGCATTCCAGTCTCAGTCTGGTAGCGGCGCGCAAACTTTTGTTCGACTGAATCTCCCCACCCTGGTGGGATGACCGTCCAAATCCCATTCGGCTGTAGGTGCTGTTGGGAGCCCATTCTATCGAGCGGAAAGGTTAGCCCAGATCCCTGCTGGGTGGCTTCCTGACAGAGGTAAATTGGCACGTGAATTCCCGCTTCTCGCAGGGGTGGAACCAGCGAGCTGACATCCTGCGGGCTTGTCCAAAACACAATGGCTTCGGGCGAATGGGCTCGGATTCCGCTCAGCAATGATGCCAGACTCGGCTGGAAAGAATCCACGAAGAGAGTCGCCGGGGGCGGTTCCCCAAGCTCATGAGCCGACTTCACGAAAGCAGTGCTGCCGACACGTCCATCGTGATTCCGGGCAGCGACGACGAGGACCCTTCGGAGTCCTCGCGCTCGATAAATATTACCGGCAAACATATGAGCTTGAGCGGTATCACTCGGCCCTAATCGGAAGATCCAAGGCATATTGATCTCTGTCGTGGTGGGGTCACTCGACAAGGTCAAAACCGGAACTCCGATTTTATTACCGATCTGCTCGCTCAAGTGGGCTGAAACGGCGTCAGCGGACGTAACGATCGCGATGACTTTTTGCCGAAGAACCATCCGAATGATTTCGTCGCCGAGCGCCCCCCATGGCGGAACGCTTTCGTCCGCAATGGCAAGAGCAAGTTTGCGTCCGCCGGCCAGAGGCTGTCGGGTGGCATTTCGGAGGGCAACTTGCGCTGCCCTGACAATCGCCAGACCCTCGGTCTTTTGCGGTCCGTGCAGCGGCGCCAGAAGCCCGATTCGAATCACCGCCCCCTTGAGGTCATAAGCGGGCTGACGATTCGGTCCGTCGTAGTGCACGGTGCCGATGGAAGCATAGGGTATCGGATGGGCTGGCGGCTTCTGCGCTGAGGCGACCTCGGTTTCCCCAAAGCCGATGAGCCCCGTCAACAGCAATCCGGCGGCGAAGATGGGTTTCCAGCGCATGATCGGTCGTGGCAGGGTGGGCCGTGCTAGCGAGCGGCCAGGCGGACAGCCCCCTGCATAAATGACGGCAGACTTCCTCTCCAATCGGTACGGTGTTCCGGCCAATAGATGAATTTGCCGTTTGTTACCCGTGCCAGGGTGATCGGCGCGATGTTGTTGAGGGTATAATCAAAAAACGCATAGCCGCTCACTCCTTGATAGCCGTGCATTTCGTATTTGCGCAAGGCGTCCATGATCCTGCCACGGTTGAGCCCAGCCTCCTTGATCGCGCCAATTAGAATATTCATTCCGTCATAAGCGTAGGCGGCGTAAGCGTCTGGCTGGGTATGGAACCGTTCCAAGTATCGTTGTCGGAAGCGCAGCCATTTTGGGTCCTTCCGGTCCGGATTCATCGCGCAGGCGGTCACCAGGCCTTCCGCCGCTTGGCCAGCGATCTCAATGACTTGCGGATAACAGGCGCGACTGCTGGCGAACACAGGCTGTTTCATCCCCAGGGAGCGCATCTGCTTGAGGATCCTCCCCGTTTCGGATGCGTTCCCCCAAATCACCAGCCCATCAAAGCCTTGCTCGCGAAGCATTCGCAACTGGGTAGAGAAATCCTGTTCACCCGGGTTGAACTTTGCCTCCAGCACCGGCTGATGGCTCAAACGTCGGGCCACATCCAAAAACACCTCATCGCCTTTGCGGCCATAACGGTTGGTGGCCCGCAGGACGACCACATGCTTCAGCTTAAGCTGATTGAAGATGTAATCCGCCAGGGCATAGCCCTGCTGCCGGTCGTCCGGAAAATTGTGCAGCAGCCATGGGACCCGCGTCTCCGTCACGGTAGGGTCGTTGGTGGCAGTGTCAACGATGGGGATTTCCAGTTTTAAGGCAGCACGCAACTCGATATGAGTCGAGGCGGAATTGACGGAGCCCAGCATGGCCCACACGTGCTGGTCGTAGTCCATCTTGACGATGGCCATCGAAGAGGCGCCCCAAAGGGGCAAGTCGTCATGCACTTTCAGAGCGAAGGGCTTTCCATCATAGCCACCGCGCGCATTGGCGCGCTCGACAGCCAACTCGGCCCCGTGAAGCATTGGAATTCCATAAACGGAATCCGGATTATCCTTATCGAGGGGCGCGAGGACCCCGATGTTGATGGTTTTCAGTCGGCTCAGAATGCCGTTTGGCATCTCGCGAGCCGCGCCGTCGTACCCGAGAGTGCTCGGCTCGACATACCAACGATAGTAAGGCTTGCGGAACCGCCCGAAGGGAACCGCCCAAGTGGGCATGTTGGCGTAAGGGATTGATTCACCCTGATCCTTGTGAGTGTTCCTCGCGGGAACAGGTCGGGCCCACCCATAAATGGTAAGGGCAAGACACGCAAGGATTCCATAACAGACAGTCTTCATTGACGTTTCTCCACATCCTGTTGCGCATCGCGCCGCCGAAAGACGGCCGGGCTTCCGCTTGTCGCCGGGCCCTAGGCGCAGCGAGACCAGCGCCCGGCCACGAACACCGTTCCATTTCCCTCTCGGCGAGCGTGGCGCACGATTCTGGATAAAGTTAGAGGATCAATGGCCTGGTCCGCGTCGCACCTCGGCCGCTCAGCCCCGGCACAGCCGCTAAAAACTTCGATGATCAAGCCGTCGGCTCCTGCTTCGATGGCGGCGCGGCTAGCTTGCTCTACCATGGAAGCAACGCCCGTAGCGTGACTGGGGTCCACAATCACTGGCAAAAATGTCTCGGCGTGCGCGGCAGGGATTACATTCAGATCGAGCGTGTAGCGGGAATATTCGTAGGAAGGGTACGCCTTGATCCCGCGCTCGCAGAGGACGATGTTGAAGTTCCCTTCGTTCGCAATATACTCTGCGGCTCCCAGCCATTCCACCAAGCTGGCCGCCATTCCGCGTTTGAGCAAAATCGGTTTGCCCGATCGTCCCGCTTCAACCAGGAGAGGAAAATTCTGCATGTTGCGAGAGCCGATTTGGAGCATGTCGGCGTACTCGGCCACCGTTTCGACCAGCCGCACGTCAATTACTTCGGTGATGACCGGCAGGCGCGTTTCGTTTGCCGCCGCCCGGAGAATCTTCAAACCTTCCAGCCCTAACCCCTGAAAATCATGCGGAGATGTTC
>JAKASC010000209.1:3476-4186 GCA_021828245.1 Acidobacteriota bacterium | reverse complement strand
AGCCGAAATTCGAGGACTTAATCGCCCGATTCGAGGCCGGGCTTGTGGCTTATCGCGAGGCACAGTGGGAAAAAGCGGCCGGCATTTTCAACGACCTCATGAAGGATTATCCCCAGGACGGCCCGGCCAGCGTTTTTCAGAAGCGATGTCAGGAGTTCCTCGACCATCCTCCCGAGGAGAGCGTGTGGGATGGCGTCTATGTGATGAAAACCAAGTAAGGCCGCCCGCGCCTCACCGAACGCCCGCACCTTCTCCCGCAAGCGAACTCATTGGCCGCTTTGCTGCAGGAGTTTGGCGACCAGCGCCGTCCAGCCGGTTTGATGGCTGGCGCCGATGCCCGCCCCGTTGTCTCCGTGGAAGTATTCGTAAAAAAGGATGAGGTCCCGCCAATGCGGATCGCTCTGGAACAGCGTTGTGCCACCATAGACGGGGCGCGTGCCGTCCTCGCGTCGAAGGAAAATGCGCGTCAGCCGCTGCGAGAGCTCCCGCGCCACTTGCCAAAGATTCATCCTCCTGCCGGAGCCGCTCGGACATTCCACTTGAAGCTCGTCGCCAAAATAGTAATGAAACCGTTGCAATGCTTCCACCAGCAGAAAGTTCAACGGAAACCAGACCGGCCCGCGCCAATTGGAGTTTCCGCCAAACACGCCGGTGGTGGATTCCGCCGGCTCATAGTTCACCGAATAACGCTCGCCCCCTAATTCGATAAC
>JAKASC010000209.1:0-3466 GCA_021828245.1 Acidobacteriota bacterium | reverse complement strand
TAACATAAGGATGGTCCCGATGATATTTGGAAAGGGAGCGAATTCCGTAAGGCGACAAAAATTCGTTTTCGTCCAGCATCGTGCGCAGTACGCGGAGCAGCCGTTGCCGGGGCACCAAGGAAAGCAGCCGCCGAACGCCGCCTTGGGACTTTTGGCTGGCATCCAACAGTTGGTCCATGCGGGGATGAAAGTCCAAAAACCATTGCATCCTTTTGCGGAATCCCGGAAAGTGGTCCACGACCTCGGGCTCGAGCGAATGCACCGCAAATAAAGGAATCAGTCCCACCATCGAGCGCACCTTCATAAACAAGTGCCTTCCGTCGCCCCAGCTCAGCACGTCGTAGTAGAAGCCGTCTTGCTCGTCCCACAGTTCGATACCTCGGCCCGCGAGATTATTCATGGCGTCGGCAATATACACGAAGTGCTCGAAAAACTTGCTGGCCACGTCCTCGTAAGCAGGGTCCTCGGTGGCCAATTCAAAGGCGATGGCCAGCATGGTGAGGCAGAACATGCCCATCCAACTGGTACCATCGGATTGCTCGATGTGTCCGCCCATCGGCAGGGGCTTCGAACGGTCGAACACCCCAATGTTGTCCAAGCCTAAAAAGCCGCCTTCAAACACGTTCATGCCGGCCGCGTCTTTACGGTTGACCCACCACGTAAAGCTGATGAGGAGCTTGTGAAAGACGCGCTCCAGGAACTCGCGGTCACCCTTGCCGCGCCGCCGCCTTTCAATTTTGTAAACGCGCCACGCAGCCCAGGCGTGGACGGGAGGATTGACGTCATTAAAAGCCCATTCGTAAGCCGGCAACTGACCGTTCGGGTGCATGTACCATTCGCGCAGCAGCAGTATGAGCTGCTCCTTGGCAAAGTCAGGGTCCACCAACGCCATGGTGACGCAATGGAAGGCCAGGTCCCACGCCGCATACCACGGATATTCCCATTTATCCGGCATGGAAATCACATCGGCGTTGTAAAGGTGAACCCATTGATGGTTGCGGCCTTGCTTGCGCTCCGGCGGAGGCGGCGGGAAGGCCGGATCGCCTCGCAGCCAGGTTCGGATGTCATAATGATAGAATTGTTTTCCCCACAAAAGCCCTCCCAGGGCCTGCCGCATCACGTTTTTGCAGTCGTCCGAATACTTCAAGGGAACGATCGTGGTGTAAAACTCGTCAGCCTCCGCCAGCCGCTCGGCAAAAATTTTGTCGAAGCTTTCGCCAAAGGGATCCGCCGCGGTCTGATCCGTCAAGCGCAGCCGCAGCACCCAGGCTTCTCCGGGCTTGACGACGCGGTGGTAATGGGCAGCCGCCTTCGTCCCGCATTGCGTCGGGTTGACCGCCTCCTTCTTGCCGTGGACCACAGCCTCATGAATGCCATCTTTTACATAGGGCGATAGATTCGGAACATTCCACAAGCGCTCGAAATTACTTTCATTCTCCGTGAACAAAAGTTCTGGCTCGCCTTGGGCGAACAGCCAGCGTGTTCCGTAATATTCATGCTCAACTCTGACAGCCACCACTCCCTCCGGCGCGCTCTCCGCGGACAATCGTGGCCGGCGAGGGTCGCGGTTCCACGTCCAGCGGTTTCGGAACCAAAGCGTGGGCAGCAAGTGCAATTCCGCCGGTTCAGGTCCACGATTCCAGGCCGTCACCCGCACCAGCAGCTCCTCGGCGGTTGCCTTGGCGTATTCAACCACCACGTCGAAATAGCGCCCCTCGTTGAACACGCCGGTGTCCACCAATTCAAACTCGGGGTCCATCCGCGTGCGGCGACGGTTCTCTTCTACCAGCCACCGGTAAGGGAACTCGGCTTGAGGATACTTGTAGAGGTATTTCATGTAGGAGTGCGTGGGCGTCGAGTCGAGATAAAAGTAGTATTCCTTCACATCCTCGCCGTGATTGCCTTCGTTGCCGGTCAAGCCGAACAATCGCTCTTTCAAAATGGGGTCGCGGCCGTTCCAAAGGGCCAAAGCGAAACAGAGGTATTGGTGTCGGTCGCAAATGCCGGCAATGCCGTCCTCGCCCCAGCGGTAGGTCCGCGACCGAGCGTGATCGTGCGGCAAATATTCCCAGGCGGTGCCGTCAGGACTGTAATCCTCGCGCACCGTGCCCCATTGTCGCTCGCTTAGATAAGGGCCCCAGCGTTTCCAGTTCACCTTGCGTTGGCGCGTTTCCTCAAGCCGCTGTTCTTCAGCCGTCATCCCGTCTCCCTTGCCGCCGGCGCGAAAGCCTGCGCGGCCCCGTTATCTCCTTGCTCAATCGAAGATAGAGTCTAGCTTAGTGACGTTCAGCGCACAATCCACTTGGACCTTGATTTCTGAACAGGGTTGCCCCGCCCCGCGTCGCTTATTCTTTGAATCAGCCCGGCCGGTGACGGATTCCGAACTTGACACGCTCGCTCAATAAGCCCGGACGTGCAAAATAGGGTGCGACGATACCCCGACCCTCGGTGCGCCTTGCCTCTCGCGACGGGTTTCTCGCAATTTCCTTTTGCCGCTTGAGGTGCCGGCCGGCGCGCCAACGCTCTGGCTGCGGAAGATAAGTTTGCAGAAAAAGGTCTTGGCAGTACAATGCCCCTCGGATCAATGGCCCGCGGCAGCGTGTTGCGATCTTGTTTCAAGAAAGGAAATTCCGAGTGTCAAGGATGAACCAACTTGTGCGAGGGTGCCTGACCCTGGCCGCGGCGGCCCTGGTCATCGTCACGGCGCTGCGCATTGCAGTCTGCTGGCGCACCGACGCCTACCTGGACCACGTAGCCGGGGTTTGGTTTGCCTTGGCGGATGACTTGCGCCACGGTGTGTTTTATCGGCCCTTGTATGGTCCGCTGGGATTTGGCGGCACGCGGTATGCGCCGCTGGTCTTTGTTCTGCTCGCCGGCTTGATGAGCGTGGCCCGCGACCCGCGCCTGGCGGGATACGGCTTGGCGTTGCTCAGCGCCATCCTGCTGCTGGGCGGCGTTTATGCGCTGCTGCGGGCGCTGGGCGCCGATCGGCTCCTCGCCCTCTGTGGGGCCATCCTGGTTCTGGCGCCGCAATCCGGCCAGCGCATTCTCCTGACCGTCCGCGGCGATGCTCTGGCCGCCGCGTTCGTGGTCTGGTCGCTTGTGGTTTGCCTGGCGCTGCCCGAGGGCTGGATTACCTTGGCGATTGCGGCCGTCCTGGTCGTCCTGGCTTTCGCTTCCAAGCTCACCAGCCTTTACGCCGCAGGCACCCTGTTTCTCTTCCTTGGCCTTTCCGGACAAAGGCGCCGTGCCATCCAATTCCTCATCTTCGTGGTGGCGGGCACGGTGCTTATCTGCGCTGCCGTTTTTCTTGCTTCTCACGGCCGCGTCTATGAGGTAATGAAAGCCTCCGCCTCGGGCGGCATGAATTGGGGCAACGTCGCCCATGCTCCGATTCACATGGCTGACATGATGGAGGTTGATCCGGCGATTTTGCCGTTCTTTGTTCTGGCGGTGGCCGCTCTTT
>JAKASC010000007.1 GCA_021828245.1 Acidobacteriota bacterium | reverse complement strand
CCGACCCGCGTTCCTCCATCAATCCGAAGAATTTGCCGAAGACCTGCGGCAAGTGCCATCCCGGCGCCGGAACCACGTTTGCGATTGGCCCCGTCCATGAGATGCCGGGCGCGGGCAAGGGAACCGTATCAAAAGCAATCGTTTGGGTTCGGTGGTTTTATCTCATCATCATTCCACTGACGATTGGACTGATGTTCGTTCACAACTTGGGAGATTGGCTACATAAACTGAGCAGAATTCGGCTCCATCCTCCTGAATCCCTGCGATTGAATCCCGAGGCGGGAAACGAGGGAACACAAATTCGGATGTACCGCTTTGAGCGCATCGAGCATGGTCTGCTGCTCATCTCGTTTCTGGTGCTGGTATGGACGGGATTTGCTTTGAAGTATCCGGCGGCTTGGTGGGCTCAACCTTTGCTGATGTGGGAATCATCTGGGCTGCCACTGCGCGGCATCATCCACCGGATCGCCGCCGTCGTCTTTATGGCGGTGGCCGGTATGCACGTCATCTCCTTATTGCGAAGCGAGCGGCTACGGCGCCATTGGCGCAGTTTGTGGCCGACCGTGGACGATCTGCGCCAGGCGTTTCAAGGCTTGGCTTACAACCTCGGATTGCGCGCCGAGCCGCCTGTGCTACCCGAACACAGCTATGTCGAGAAGATTGAATATTGGGCCATGGTTTGGGGAACCGCCATCATGACGCTCACTGGACTGATGCTCTGGGGACACAACCTGATTCTGAGGTGGCTGCCCAAAGTCTTCCTCGACTTGGCCTCGACGATCCATTTCTATGAGGCGGTCTTGGCTGCACTAGCCATTTTAGTGTGGCATTTTTATAGCGTCATCTTCGATCCCGAGGTTTACCCCATGGATACCGCTTGGTTGACGGGGCGCAGCCCACGGCGGCGGCATACCGTGCCCGTCGAACCACCCAACCCCCCCGACCCCGCCAATCCGCCGAAGGAGGAAAAAACCGAACGATGAGCACAAACGGCCAAAGGTGGAGGGATATCCTTTCCCCTTATGTCTATCTTTCTAGCAACTGGGTAAGCCGCATCGGGGTCGTTCTTGTGACCACGGCTTTTATCCTCTGGCTCTACCTGTTGCCCACCTTTATCCGCGGTGAAGTGACCCACCCCTATGCCGGAATCCTCATCTTCTTGGTCTTGCCGGCAGCCTTTGTTTTGGGTCTTCTGCTCATTCCCCTGGGAATCCTGCTGCGAACTCGCCGTGAGCGCAAGCGCGGGATTTATCCGACGCGTTTCGTGCGTCTGGACTTTCAAAATCCAGACTTCCGGCGCCTCCTAATGTTTGTTGGCGTGGTAACCATCGTTAACGTTGTCGTGGGTAGCCAACTCGTCTATAGCGGGGTCAATTACATGGACACCGTGACCTTCTGTGGCGAGACGTGCCACACTGTCATGCAGCCGGAATACACCGCTTATCTTCATTCGCCTCATGCCCGCGTCGCCTGTGTGCAATGCCATATTGGGCCTGGCGCTTCGTGGTTTGTGCGGAGCAAGCTGTCAGGCATCCACCAGGTCTTTGCCGTCCTGTTCAATACCTACCCGCGACCCATTCCAAGTCCGGTCACGAGCCTTCGCCCCGCCCGGGCAACGTGCGAGCAGTGCCATTGGCCGGCGCGATTTGAAGGAAATCGGCTGGTGGTCATTCCTCGCTACGCCGAGGATCAAACCAACACGCTGACGTACACTGTGTTGCTGATGCACATTGGCGGCGGAGACGGTAACGAAGGAATTCACGGCGCGCACGTCGGTCCCGGCGTGACCATCCGTTACGGCTCGGACCCCAGTCGCCAGAAAATGTACTGGGTGGAATATCAAAACTCGCGCACCGGCAAAAAAGCGCTCTTCGTGGCTCCCGGCGTCAATCCCCAAACCGTGAACCCTCAAAAGGGCCGGGTGATGGACTGTATTGATTGTCACAACCGCCCCACGCACATTTTCTACATGCCGGGCCAAGCGATGAATCGGGCGATGGCCGCCGGCAAGATTTCCCCCTCTCTCCCATTTGTCAAGAAGGAAGGGGTCGAGCTCCTCAAGCAGAATTACTCCAGCCGAGCGGAAGCCGCCCACCTGATTCCCCAGGAGCTCGCCGCCTATTACCGGGCCAACTTTCCCACCATTGCGAGCCAAAACGCCGCAGAAATAGCGGCGGCCGGCAAAGCCTTGGTCTCCATCTATCGGCGGAATGTTTTTCCCAAAATGCGCGTGACGTGGGGGACTTATCCCAACAATCTCGGGCACAAATATTTTCCGGGCTGCTTCCGTTGCCACGGCCAGCTCCACAACAGCGTGGTGACTTATCAGAAGATTCCAAAACATTGCGGCATGTGCCATGCAGTTCTCGCCCAGGACGAGGCGCACCCAAAGATTCTTGACGAATTGCAACTCGACGATCCTTCTTCGATGCCTTCCGGGCAGTAGCCGGGGCGCTCTGTGGACCTGAATGACGCGCCGACAGGCCGATGGGTAAGCTACCTTCGGCCGGCTGGTTACGACATGAGGCCGCAGTTCCAACCGGCGCCCCATTCACCGCGCACACGCATGTGCTTCGGCTCTTTGCATCGCCTTGGCCCTCAGCCGAGCGACCTCTGTCGCCTCTGTGGGCCGTTCCCTCAACGCTGCCGATAAGGAAAGGCAGGTGTGACGTTAGTCACAGTCAAGTCGTCGGCCGCGAGTTGAAATGGGGTTGAGCAGGGAAATTATGAACCACTTCAGCGACCGGCCGTTCATTGCGATTTGGGAAGTAACCCAAGCCTGTGATTTGGTATGTGTTCATTGCCGGGCTTCAGCGCAGACGTGGCGGCATCCGCTCGAACTCAGCACAGCGGAGGGTCAGCGCCTGATTGATGAGGTCGCTGAGATGCAGATTCCTGTTTTCGTTCTTACGGGCGGCGATCCCCTGCGCCGGCCTGACATCTTTGATTTGGTAGAATACGCAGCCGCTCGCCATGTGCGCATCTCCTTAACGCCCAGCGCGACCCCGCTATTGACTCGGGAGGCCATCGGGCAGCTTAAGGTCCGTGGGCTAGCGCGTTTGGCGGTGAGCCTCGACGGTTCCCATGCCGCCATCCACGATGAGTTCCGCGGCGTGGCGGGTTCTTACGCGCGCACGCTGGAGGCTATCGGCTGGGCGCATGAGGTTGGCCTGCCGGTGCAAATCAACACCACCATCACCCGCCGGAATTTCCATGACTTCGACGCGCTTGCCGAGCGGATGAGTGCGTTGGACATTGTCCTCTGGAGCATCTTCTTTCTCGTTCCAACCGGTCGAGGCCGACTAAGCGACCTCATCACGGCGGAGGAATTTGAGCAGCTTTTCGAGAAAATCTATCGCTTGGCGTCGAACTCACCCTTCGACATCAAAACGACCGAAGCCCAACACTATCGCCGGTATGTTTTGCAGCAAACCGCCCTAGCGCGCCGTCGCCGCGAGGTGCGAAGCGCCGCCCCCTTGACGACTTTGCCGAGGCGCGAGGATGGAATCGGCCGGGCTCCGCGGGGCCTCAATGACGCGAAAGGTTTTGTTTTCATCTCCCACACCGGGGAGGTCTTTCCGAGCGGCTTTCTTCCTCTCTCCGGAGGAAATATTCGACGTCAGACGTTGGCGGAGATTTATCGCACCTCACCGCTGTTCATCTCGCTGCGAGATGCTTCGCAGTTAAAGGGAAAATGCGGCGAGTGCGAATTTCGAGAAGTGTGCGGAGGGTCGCGGGCAAGGGCTTTTGCTTTGACCGGGGATCCGCTGGCTGAAGAGCCGTGCTGCGTCTATCAGCCAAAGACCCAACACCCGACGAACCCATCCCGAAGCGTTTACGCCGATGTGGGCGCAGGAGCGGAAATTTAAAATACGAGGAAGAACCCGACGGCACGCTCGATGGCAACTTCACCCCGCTCTGCGGCAGCTTGCCTGATACGCTCATCCGTGCGGGTCAGGGGAAGACGCCGTGTCTGAAATCGAACTCGGCGAGCGCGCGATGATAAACCGCGCCGCCTCGATAAGATTCGGAAAGACACCTGCCAGCGCAGGCGAGGCGGCCATGCGAAGCGCCGCGCCATCTTCGGCAATCAGAAGCGCCGGACACCCGGCTGCCTCAGCCGCGGCGACGTCGGTCAATGAGTCTCCGACTACGTAAGTCTCCGTCAAGCTGAACCCGAATTCCCGCTGCGCCTGAAGAATAAGTCCCGGTTTTGGCTTGCGGCACTCGCAAGCATCTTCGGGGCGGTGCGGGCAATAGTAAACGCCGCCAATGCTCCCGCCGTAATCTTCAATCTGTCTGACAAATAACCGAGTGATGTTTTCGAGGGCGGCCGGGGCCAGCATTCCCTTCCCGATGCACGCTTGGTTGGAAATTACCAGAGTCTGAATGTGATGGTGCGCCAACAGCGCCAAGCCATCAAGGACGCCCGGGAGAAATTGAAAATCCTCCCAGGCCGTCACGTACCCGCCGACAATCCGGCGGTTGATAACCCCATCGCGGTCAACTAGGACGAATCGTTCCATGAGCCATGCTTTCCGGCGGGGCGGGGCTGACACCGGACGCAGCCGGCACCGGGCGCTCCTGCTTTCGGAGACAGACCGCTTTGTAGTTGAGGCCTAAAATCGTGGCCCAGATGAGCGCATTGGCGGGAATCTGCAGGTTGAAATCAGCCGTGCTGTGGATCAAAAGCGCCAAGGTGCTGCCGATACACCCCAGGGTGATGGCGCGACGATAGGCCCCCATCTCCCCCAAAAAAGCACGGACCGAGACCACCCAAAGCCAAAGAATGCTCCCAAACAAAAGCAGGTCGCCGAGCAATCCGATATCACAGGCGAACTCAACAACGTCGCTGTGGGCGTGGGTCACGTAGGCGTAGGTCAAATGGCGCTGATAGTGGCGATAGGCTTGGCCAAAAGTCCCCAGTCCCGTGCCGGTCAATGGGTAATCCCGAATCAACTTTTTGGCGCCCTCCCAGATATGGAGCCGACCTTCATGCTCAAGATAGCCCGCTTTGCCCAGGTTCTCAAACCGCTGCAACGCTGGTCCAAGTCCCACCCATACCCCGTATGCTAGGATCCCAAAAATCACCAAAAGGGACGCCGTCCTCCATACTCGCATCCCTGAACGCGCTTGGCTGAGAAGGAAAATAAAGATCAAGCTGACCAGCACTCCAAAAATTCCCATGCGAGAGTGCGAACAGATTGCGGCCACGGCCATCACAATGGCCAGAAAAAGGTAGAAGAAGCCGCGGTAGGCGGCCACGTTGTTTTCCCCCGACGAAGCTCGCCAGCGCTCGCGTCGCCAAACCTGAAACTGATAAAAGCCCACAGCCACCGTCAGAGGAATAATCAGTTCCAATAGACCGGCAAAATGATTGCGATTGATATAAGTGCCCGTAGCATCGGTTGTGTAGGCGACTTTGGTGTAACCGAAAATTTTCTGGTGGTGGCCCAGGTATTGGTACAACCCATAGAAAGCCTCAAAAGTGCCAAGAACAACAAAGCCTGTGACCACGGACGACTTCCCTCGGCGCGGGTCAAAGGCCCACGCGGCCAGAACAAAAGCGCCCACGTAGGCCAGCAACTTCATGAAATAGAGAAGGGTGCGATGCGGATTAATGCTGAGCGTCAGCCAGTGGCCTGCGACCCACTGAGGTTCGAGCGAGGCCATGAGATGGACGCGCAACGGCGAAAGGAATCCGACGACGGTGGCAGGCAACGGAAGCAACTCAAGTCCCACCCACGCAATTAAGACGACCACCGGCCACGGCAACCGCAAGGTCCACTGGCCGCGAAAACCTTCCACGGCCACCACCACAAAAAACATTATCAAGATGGCGCTCTCCATGGAGGAGTAAGCGAGCGGCACCACACCGCCAAACGCCACCGCGGTCGCAAGAATTGTCAAGGCGAGCAGCCGTTCAATCCAAACCTTCACGCTTTTCAATCCCTTCTTGTGTTTTCATAGCGCCCCAACATCGCTCATTCCATACGTTGAAGGAAACCGCCCAGCTTCGATCTTGCTGCGCTTGCTCGTAATTAGCCAGGGTGCCGATATCAAGCAATCGGCCTTCGAGTTCATGGCCATACATTCGACCGGCCAGCTTGGGGAAAACGTCCTGACCGAGGTCGGCAAAGCCCTCCGCCGGCAAGTGAGAGAAAAATTCGGGGCGCGCGATGGCGACGCCGGCGAAGGCGAGGTTGGAAGTTGGCTGTTTGGGTTTCTCCTCAAATCGTCGCACGCGCCCTGCCTCATCGAGCTCAACAATCCCACACCGTTCCGGATGGGGGGTCCGAAACAAACCAAGGGTTAAAGGAGCGTTGTGGCTTTCGTGGCATGCCAAAAGCGAATCAAAATTCACCTGCGCCAGGTTATCGGCGTAAAAAATGTACACGCTGTCGGCCCCGCGGATGAAGTCTCGATTGGCCGCTAGCGTTCCGGCGCTGCCCAGCAAGACTTTCTCGTGCGCCAGATGAATCTTGACCGCCGTGTTCTGCCGCTTGGCCCACGCACGGACTTGGTCCGCAAGATGATGCGTGTTGATTAGGACATGCCTGACCCCCAGGGCCTCACAAATCTCCAGCCAATAGTTCAGCAGGGGTTTCCCATGAATAGGCGCAAGGCATTTGGGGGTCGTGTCGGTGAGCGGACGAAGCCGTGTTCCCCGCCCTGCCGCCAGCAAAAAAGCCTTCGATGCGGCCGCGCGCGGTTTCTTTGCTGTGGTGTGAGCGGCTGGATACTCTCTGGACCTTCCGTCCCTGTTCCCCTTCACACAGACTCCTTCAGAAAATCTCAGCCCGCCTGCAGTTCCGGGAGAGGATGAAACACCCATTGCAATCCGCCGGTTGAATCGGTATCGAAGAAAGGATCGTCGTAAACAACCCGCGCTCCGCTCATATCGAAGTGAAAACGCATTTCCTTCAACCCAAACCCGCCCAGTGCCTCCCGAACTGCCGGCTGACGGTCGCGCGGGCAGAACAGCAACAGAAATCCGCCTCCGCCAGCCCCGGTCAGCTTTCCACCGAGCGCGCCATGGCGTCGAGCCGTCTCGTAAATTTCGTCAATCCGCTGGTTTGAAATCTTATCTGAAATCCGCTTCTTTACGCCCCATCCTGCGTCGAGAAGTTCGGCGAAGGCATCCAGGTCACCCGCCTGCAGGGCCTTGCGCATGGGAACCACCAGGTCCTTGAGTGCCGTGAGCGCGTCAAGAACGTCGTCTTGACGTTGCTGCACGGAGCGATCCTGCGCCGCGAGGATATTCGAGGAATCGCGCGAACTTCCAGTGAAAAATAGCAACAGGCATTGCTGTAGGTCCGCCAGCGTCTCGGGGGAAAGCGCCAGCGGCTCCACAACCGTGCCCTCGGCATCAAACTTAAAAACATTGAGACCCCCAAACGCAGCCGCATATTCGTCCTGCTTTCCCACCGGCCGTCGAAGGATGTTCCGAGCAATATCAAAAGCAGCCTCGGCGAGTTCCTTTTTACTCATATCCCGGCCAAGGCGTGTCGAAAAGGCCTTGAGGATTCCGACGCAGACCGAGGCCGATGATCCCAAGCCGGTGCCCGGAGGAACCTCGGAGGCCAAAAACAAGTTTGTTCCAATGCGCGGGCGAAAATGCTTCAACACCGCGAAGGGGATTTCCAGCTCCGTCCCCTGAAGCTCCATTGTTTCAATATCTTCACAGGCTTCTAACGCGCGAAGATCTGACGAAATAATTTGCGTTTGGTCGTCATCGCGGTCAGTTAGGACGGTGTAAAAATACTTGTCAATGGCCGTGCTCAGGACCAGACCACCTTGTTTCTCATAGTAGGAAGGCAGATCTGTCCCGCCGCCCGCAAAGCTGATCCTCACAGGAGAACGAACGATAATCACCTTTTCAACCGCCTACTCAAACCGTAGAATGGGGTCACGTGACTTGGTGCCCGGGCTGATTCGCTGCTCGCTGATTACCCAAGCCTTTGAAGACAGAAGGCCGACAGTCTCGCCTTGCGTCAGGACACGTTTCAAACCGGTGCCGGCGCAAATCTCCTTGCGTTTCTTAGGCAATCCTTCGGGCTCAGTTTCCGTTCTATCTGGCCCGGCTTTCAATTCACTCCCAACGTCGGCCGTCCCTTCCCTATCATCGTTGGGAAAGTCGGGCCTCAAGCCCGCTTCTCATTCCATCGGCCGCTCAACGGCAAACCTCTCTGGGATTTGGGCGGCAGTGTTTTCGTTCGGCTCCTGCGCGCCAGAGTCCCCAAGGTCGCAAACAGCAACCGCACGTCAAGGAAGGGCGACTGATTGGCCGCATATTCCAGGTCATATCGCGTCTTCTCGTCGGAAGAGTCGGTGCCTCGCAGGCCTCGAACCTGCGCAAGGCCGGTCATTCCGGGTTTGAGCAGCAGCCGCCGTTGATGCCAGGTCGAGTAATGCCGGACCCGTTCCGGACTTTCCGGCCGCGGCCCCACCAAGCTCATATCACCTTTCAGCACGTTCCAAAATTGCGGCATTTCCGAAAGACTGTACCGATACAAGAACCTGCGGAAGCGCTCACCCCAGTCTGCGGGATCCTTGGGTGCGCGAGGAGAGGAATCCACGTGAAAACGAAGCATTCGGAACGGCCGACCCTCCAAACCGATCCTGAGCTCCGACCTGAGCACTCGCTGATGGTCGCTCACCCACAAAATGAGGCCGATGAGCAAGGTCACGGGACTCAGAAGAATCATCAAGATTCCGGCAACCGTCACGTCCATCAGACGCTTCAGCATCCGATAGGCAGGGTCTGGGTAGAGGCTTTTCAACTCTAAAAGCGGAATTCCATCAATGCTCAGACTCTCAATCTGTTGGGAGTGCATTTCGTAATATTCCGGCACGAGTTTGACGCTCAGACCGTGCTTCTGGCAATTAGCAATAAAATCAAGAGTTTCGCTATCCTTGCGAATGGGAATCACAAAAATCAACTCGTGGACGTTTCGAGAAGCCAGTTCTTGGGCCATCGCCTCGGACTTCCCCGCAACCAAGCGGTTCGAAGCCCCGCGCGCCCCCGTGCCGCTGGCAGGAGTCAAATAACCCGCCACCTCATAATGGAGTTCTGGATGACCGTTTATCCGACGAGCTAGGTCCTGCGCTAGCTCCGAATCCCCCACAATGACCACCCGCCGCAACCCGATCCGGTAACGCCGCAGCCAGAGCAGCGCGCGCCGCAAAAAGATTCGGCTAAAGAGCAAAAATATATAGAAAAGAAGGAAGAAAATGGCCAACTCGAGGCGAGAATATAGCACGTGGTCGGCAAAAAAGATCGCCAGAAACGCCACTGTAAAGAAAAAATAAGGTGTCGTGAGTTGGGAGAAGTCCAAAGGGTAATTCAACCCCGAAGGCGAGCCGTGGGAGCCAAAGAGCAGAATCAACAGCATCCACAATCCGACGGCCAGCAGAGGCCCGTAGATCATGGAATAAAAGCTTATCCATCCAAAGGGAAAGGCACTTGCGCCGTATCGAATCGAGTGCGCCAGCAGGAAGGTAAGAAAGGCGCCGACCAGGTCGGTTCCCAACAGCAGAAGCGTGACGTAGTACCTTCTCATGGCAATTCCATCCGCTCTTGCTCGGACGGATGCGGCACTCCGCGGCCTTGCTCTTTGCGCCGGCTCGTTTATCCGCTGCGCCGATACAAGCTGCTTATTTTAACCTGAATTGGGCCAGGTAATCTGAGATTTCTTTGGAGGATCAGTTCGCTTGCCGGCCGATACACGGAGCTCAGCGACCGAAGTACGTTAGCGCAGCCATGGCCACCCTGCTCGGTCAAATGAGATTCGACGGGCAACCACAACCCGAAGCGAGCCATGCCGTGAGAAATCGAATTGACCAGCTACTCCCTACTTCGCTGATCGCCTCACCGGTCCAGCGCTGGCCCTGGCCGTGATGAAGCTATTTCTCCGGCGCAACCGTCTGCTTTGCGCCGCGACGGTGCCGGTAGGATTCCCCATCCGGCTCCGGCCAATTGCCATCGAGAGCCTGGATCAGTTCTTCTGCAGAGACCGTGGCCGTGCCGACCCGGCCTACTACAATGCCAGCCGCCAGGTTTGCCAGTTGAGCGGCTTCCGGCATGGTAGCGCCCGCCGCTACCGACAACGCCAGAACCGCCACTACCGTATCACCCGCTCCGGTTACGTCAAAAACCTGTCGTGCTTGGGTGGGCAGATGAAACGGCGGGCTGTCCGTGGCGAAGAGCGCCATGCCATGCTCACCTCGCGTGACGAGCACATGTCGCGCTCCCGTTGTGGTCAGAATCGCATCTCCGGCGGCCTCTGCCGTAGCCAGATCGGTAATCCGAATGCCGGAGATCGCCTCTGCTTCCCGTTCGTTCGGCGTGACCGCCGTAATTGGTCCGATGCCACGGAGGTCAAACGCTTTGGGGTCCAAAAAGCAAGGAACATGACTCGCTCGGCACTGTTCCGCCACTTGGTCGAAAAAGTCACGCGCCAGCATCCCCTTGTTGTAGTCGGAGACCACCAGCGCCGCCAGGTGCGGCATCTCTTCCCGCAGCCGACCTAGCAACTCAGCTCGAACCCCTCTCTCCACGGGTGCGCGAGATTCAGTATCCACCCGCACCACATGTTGACTGTGAGCCACCACGCGCTGCTTGACCGTGGTGCGGCGGTTTCGATCCACCAGCACATGCCGCCCGCCAAGGGCAGAGGCCCGCTCGAGCAATTCCACGACCCTGCGGCCCGCCTTATCGTCTCCCACCACTCCGAAAACCTGGGGAAGGCCGCCGAGGGCGCAAATATTCATTGCCACATTCCCGGCCCCACCGAGCATCTCCGATTCTCCGGTCACCTCCACGATGGGAACCGGGGCCTCGGGAGAAATGCGGCTCACATTGCCCCAGACGTAGTGGTCCAGCATCAAATCGCCCAGAACCGCAATCCGCGCCCCCTTAAACCGTTCTACCACTTGCTTGGCGCGCTTCCTATCCAATACCAAGGTGTATTGCCTCCCTGTTTCGGCGGCCAGTGCCGCCTGTCTTGCCTCCGCTCAACTCGGCTTGCGCACCGGCCCGCGCTGACCCTTCTTGCTTTCACCGGAGCTTCCGGTGGTTGGAGCGGAAGCCTTTATTCTTTTCTCTTTGTCCGGCGCGTTCAGATCGGACAACAGGCTTTTAACGTGCTCTTCAATCATATCCCGAACCTCTCGGTAGCCGGTGAGGTCGTCGCCGTAGGGGTCTGGAATGCTCCATTGTATCTTTTTCCCCTCAAAGGAGGCCAACGCCGGAGAACTTACTTCCCAACCCATGCTGATCACCACGTCCATAGCGTGGAGCGGCACCTCACCGAGGCTCTTCGACCACTGCCCCTCGAGCGTAATTCCCTTCTCGTCCATCACGGCGAGTGTCTCCGGTACTATATATCCTAGCGGATGGGAGCCTGCGCTGTAGGCGTGGACGCGACCGTTTGAGAGGCGATTCGCAAACGCCTCGGCCATTTGGCTGCGACAGGAATTGCCAACGCAGACGAAAAGAACGTGGACGTTTTGGGAATCTCTCCTGCTGATGGCAAGCCTCTCATCGCCGCTCGGGCGTATTACCGGCGTGAAGATCCTTGACCTTCTTCAAAAAGTATCGGTGAATGGTTTCATCCTCGGTGAGCTCGGGATGGAACGTCGCGGCCAGGATATTGCCTTGTTCAACCAACACAGGCAGACCCTGCGCGCGCCCCAGAACCCTCACGTTATCCCCCACGCGTCGAATGATGGGAGCGCGTATAAAAACCATTTCTAACGGCTGACGGGACAGTTCCGGACATTCGCCTTGCTGGACCGAACTATCAATCTGCCGACCGTAGGCGTTCCGTTCAATCGAAATGTCCAGCAGCCCCAGGCTCGGCTGCGGCGGGTTCAACACTTCCCTCGCCAGCAGAATGGCCCCGGCGCAAGTGCCGAAGAGGGCCTTGCCCTGCTCGGCGAATTTTCGGATGGCCGGCCCCAGGCCCTCCTCCGAAAAAAATTTGAGCATGGTCGTGCTCTCGCCGCCCGGCAGGATGAGCCCGTCCATTTCCTCAATCTGCGCGGCCTGACGAACTAGCCGCCAACTGACTCCCAAACGGTCCAGCATCCTGCCGTGCAGTGCAAAATCACCTTGCACCGCCACCAGACCAATGTGGGGATGTTGGGTCTTCATGAACTCCCCGCACAAGCGCTCTCCCGCCGCCGCAGGCAGGACGTCCTGCGAACTGCCGAGCGCACCGCTACGGAATCAATCGGGCCTTCAAGGTGATGGGCGTGGCGGCAAGAGCCTTCGAAACCGGGCAACCCTTCTTGGCAGCCTCAGCCAGCTCCAGAAAGGTTGCTTCATTAAGGCCTGGTACCTCCGCTTCCGTTTCGAGATCAATGCCGGTGATGGCAAAGCCCGCCTCGACTTTGTCAAAGTGAACCGAAGCGGTGGTGTGAATCCGCTTGGCCGTAAATCCGGCCTTGGCGAGTCCCGCAGAAAACGCCATCGAATAGCATCCCGCGTGGGCCGCCGCAATCAATTCCTCGGGATTGGTTCCGGCCCCGTTTTCCATGCGCGACTTGAACGAAAACGGGCCGTCATAAGCCCCCGTTCCCAGCCGCATGTGCCCGCTGCCTTCCATCAAATTTCCCTTCCACTCTGCTTCCGATTTGCGAATGGGCATCTTTCTCTCCTCCCCCTCCTGATTTATCGTGCGTCTTAGAATTTGGTAAATGACGATAGCGAGAATGAAGATTGAGTGAATGCAAAATTAGCGCGTACTCTGCAAACTACGCTCCATGGGAGCGCTGACGCGGCCCTTCAATCATTCCATTGCACAATTTCACAGGTTCCATCCCTGGGCCTTTCGTAGTTCGGTGATGTGCGCCACATGGTGCCGCCCGTGCCAGGCATACAGCGCGACGTATTTGTCGAGCGCGACCAAGCCGAGTTCCGGATGCTTCAGCGTGCGCGAAAAATCCTCCGGCCGCATCGCGCGAAGCAGCGTCGCCCAGCGCGCGTGCAACGATTCAAGGAGCCGGAGCGACGGCTCAACCGGCAATTTCGAATCCGCCAGCTCCGCCCAGCGCGCCTGATCGTAAGGCTTGATGGTCGGCTGGTCTTCCGTCAACGCCAGCTTGAATCGAATGTAAGCGTTCATGTGGCTGTCCGGCAAATGATGCACCACTTGCCGCGCCGTCCAACCGCCCTCTCGGTACGGCGTGTCGAGCTGTTGCTCGCTCAGGCCCTTCACCGCCTCCCGCAGCTTCGCCGGCGCTTCTTCGATGTGTTGGATGCACGCTCGCCGGTCCTGTTCCGTGATTTTCTCCGGCCAGGTGAATTTGCCAACGGGATATCGCAGGTCACTCATAGCATTACCTTGTGTTAGAATCCTCGCATGAGAGGCAAACAACGTTTTCTCGTGAACCTCATCTTTGACCCCGAATACAACGGCTACGTAGCCGATGTGCCGCAGCTACCGGGTTGCATGTCCCAAGGGAAAACCGTCGAGGCCACGCTCAAAAATGTCCGCAAGGCCATCTCGGTGTACCTCAAAGCGACCGGCTTGAATGCCGCCGCGGAGGTTCGCGGAGTTCTCACCAGTCAGATCGAGGTCCGGGTTTGACCCGGCTTGCCGGAATTTCCGGCCGCAAAGTCGTGCGCGCCTTCGAGCGGGCCGGATTTGTAGCCAGCAGACCTGAATGTCCTTCATCGCCTCGCCCAATTCTTCCGCGCGCCCGGCGGCGACGCGATGCTCTGGGACGCGCCCTGTCGGCTAGGCACTGTTACGGCTCGTCGGACCCGCGAAAGTCGCGCAACCGATTCCCGCACGGCCTCGGCCATGCGAATTTTCTCGGACCACCTCAGTGACGCCTGCTGTTTTTGCCATGCGCTTTGGCGCTCGAAGAGTTTGTCTATCTCAGTCATTCAAGAACCTTGCCTCAAACCTTTTCCAAGCATCTGTCAATCCATGCCGCGCGGCGAGGTCGGCAAGCTGCTCGCGGTTGACGCTCCCCGAATCCAGCAACTGCGCAATCCTCGCCCAATCCTTCGCCCGCCCGACACTTAATGCGATAACGGCCAGATGGTCCGCGCGCACGACGCGCAGGGGTACGCCCTCAAAATCATCCGTTTCCGCTTGTTCGATCGCCTCCCGCGTCAGATTGCTGAACGCCGGAATAAATTGGACCGGCCAAGCGCCCACGCGCACGGCCTCTCCCTGCGCCTGATACCCACGGGATGCGCAGAATTCGTAAATCGGTTTCAACACGTCCAGCCTCTCAGGCTCCGACACAGCAACCAGCACGTCGGCGTCCAGCGTAGCCGCAGGCTCCGTGTATCGCATCTGAGCGACGGCGCCAAACAACGCGTAGTCGGAAACCACTCCCGCCTCGCGCATCGCGTTGAGCAGTTCTGCCACTTCCTTCATTCCTGACAGGATACTTGAGCGCCGAGCTAGTTGTCATCCGAGGACCCGCTGCCGACTCGACTCACGCATCTCGCCGTGTCTATCGCAGCCCACGGCTGACAATTCCTACCACCCGCGGGTTTGCAGCAGCTCTTCCGGCTTGAGTTTGGCGACGTCAATGCCCTTCATCGCCTCGCCCAATTCTTCCGAGCACTCCGCGACGATCTTCGCGTCGTTGTAATGCGTGGTGGCGCGGACGATGGCTTTGGCGCGCTTGGCCGGGTCGGAGGACTTGAAGATGCCCGAGCCGACGAAGACGGCTTCGGCGCCCAACTGCATGACGAGCGAAGCGTCGGCGGGCGTCGCGATGCCGCCGGCGGAAAAGTTCGGCACCGGCAGCTTGCCGTTCTGCGATACCCATTGGACCAAATCATAAGGCGCCCCAAGTTCCTTGGCCTTGGCCATCAATTCCTCTTCGCGCAGTGTGGTCAATTGGCGAATCTCGCCGGTGATGGCGCGCAGGTGCCGCACCGCCTCGACGATGTTGCCCGAGCCGGCCTCGCCCTTCGTCCGAATCATCGCCGCGCCTTCGCCGATGCGCCTCAACGCCTCGCCCAAATTCCTCGCGCCACAGACAAACGGCACCTTGAAGGGCCACTTGTGGATGTGATGTTCCTCATCGGCCGGCGTCAGCACTTCGCTTTCATCAATGTAATCCACGCCGATGGATTCGAGCACCTGCGCCTCCGCAAAGTGCCCGATGCGCGCCTTCGCCATCACCGGAATAGAAACGGCGGCCATAATTTCCTTGATGATCTTGACCGAGGCCATCCGCGCCACGCCGCCTTCCTTGCGGATGTCGGCCGGCACGCGCTCGAGCGCCATCACCGCGCAGGCGCCGGCGTCTTCGGCGATTTTGGCCTGCTCGGCGTTGGTCACATCCATGATGACGCCACCCTTCAACATCTCCGCCAGGCCGACTTTCAGTTTCATTGGTTGATCGTATTCCCACATTTGAGATCTCCTTCCCCGGGGCCGGGGCGACTCGGTTTGCGCCGCCTGCCGGCCCCGAAGGCCGTAAAAGCTAAGGATACGTCTATCCTACACTCGATTGGGCTTGGCGACTAGGTGGTCGGCCTTGGGGACGAGGAAGTCTGTCGCAGGCGCGACCGCAGCCGCGACCGAAGTTGTGCCGGCGTCGAGGGATTGCACGCCACCAAAAACCACAGCGGTTCGCTTTCGTCTTCCGCAATTTTCCGCAGGATGGACGGCGGTGTCCTTGGATGACGCGCCACGTTTTCGCGCACTGCCGCGTAGGGATGACGGGAAAGCGCGGCCAGCAGCTCCGGCGGCGCCTGCGGATGTTCGCTCAGCGCCCGCGCCAACAGATAATCCTCCGGCGCGAGCCCCCGGCCGAGCCGCAGCAGTCGTTCGGGCGGTGTCTCGCGGTTTCGAGCCTCGCTGAGCTTCCGGTCCCATCCCGGCGTGATGCGATTCAGCTCTTCGTTTCGAGCGTCAATCAATTTCTTCAGCGCGCGGCTCTCTTCCGCTTTGCGGGCGCGCGGCAGCCGGGCTCGCCCGACCGAAGCCAGAACTTCTTCCAAATGTCGCCGCTCCCCGAAGATCGCCTGCGTGCCGCGAAAGCTCGCCTTCGCGGCGCTTTTTTTCCGAGTCTCCGCCTTTGCCATGCGCACCGCCTGGTTTGAGTCGTAGCCTGCGGCCGCCCGAATTTCGCCGGCCGCGCCGCCTCAGTGCCGCTGAAGAAATGGATTCGTCTCGCGTTCGCGCCCGATGGTGGTCGCCGGACCGTGACCGGGGAAAACCGGCGTTGCGTCGGGGAATTTCATCAATACGCCGTGGATCGAGGCCAGAATTTGCCGCAGGTTTCCGCCCCAAAGGTCCGTTCTGCCGATGCTGCCCTGGAACAGTGTGTCGCCGCTCAAAAGTCGGGCCTCGCTTCCGTCCAGATAGAGCGAGATGCTGCCGGGCGAGTGTCCGGGCGTATGCAGCGTTTGGAGCGACAAGCCGCCGAATTGCAGCCGGTCGCCCTCCTTAAGAAACTGCTCCACCTCAATTTTGCCCGGCGTTTCTACTCCCAGCCACTCCGCCTGCGCTGCGAGGTTTTCGTAGAGCGGCAGGTCCTCCCGGTGCATCAGCACCGGCGCGCCGGTCGCCCGATGCAGTTCCTCGATGCCGCCCACGTGGTCAATGTGCGCGTGCGTGGCGACGATGTATTTCACCTTCAAATTGCGCCGCGTGAGAATTTCCTTCACCGGCTCGATTTCGTCGCCGGGATCAATCACCACCGCTTCGCCGGTCTCTTCATCGCCCAAAATCGTGCAATTGCAAGCCAGCAAGCCAACGGCAAGAGTTTCTTGAATCATGGATTGCCTGTTCGCCTCTTATTCTATCTGCCCCGCACGCCTATGCGCCAGACCTTGCGCGTTGACTTAGCCCTGGAGGGTTCTTATACTCAAGGCGGCGGAAGAACGCGAGGGCGAGCGGAGGCCTTGCCGCGCTGTGGACTAGAGAGCACCACGCCTCGCAGCGCTCAGAAAGGAGCAACCATGGCAGCTTTGAGCAAGAAGGAAATTCAAGAGAAGTTAAAACAATTCCCGGGTTGGTCCCACGAGGGCAAGGCCATCCGCCGCAAGTACACGCTTGCCTCCTTTATACCTGCCATCGAATTGGTCAACAAAATCGCCCAGGCCGCCGAGAAGGCCGGGCATCACCCCGACATCACCATCAATTACAACGTCGTGGGCATTGTGCTTTCCACCCACAGCGAAGGCGGAGTCACGGAAAAGGATTTTGATCTCGCCCGCCAGATTGACCAACTGGCGGCCAATCCCTCCTGAACGACCGGCCCACCGGGTTGCCGTCCGTGGCACGGAATCTGGATTCACAGCGCGTGGATATGCTTTCCCTATGGATTCGCCTGCCCTTACTGCGCGACGTACTTGGCAACTTCGAGCCGCCCCGACTTGCTGCTGCGAAGGAACAAAAGCTCGTTCTCCTCGTCCATGCACGCAGGAATCCCGGCTTTCGGCGACACGCTGTAGGCTTCGACGACCTTCCCGGTTTGCGGATCAACTTGCGCAAAGACGGAATGCGGCTCCGGCACCGAAAGTGTCGGCAAGCTCTGAAATTGCACGAAAAGCATGCCTTGCTCCGTAAGGCTGGCCTGCAAGGGCCTCATGCCAGGTTTAGGCGGCCTTACGAGGCGCTCGCCCAAGACTGTGCCGGTCGAGGAAATCGTGTAAAGCCGCATGGGGCTGGTTGCGCGGAGCAGATAGATTGTCCCGTCAAGCGCGCCCACCATGAGTCCTTGCTGCACGTCAAAAAACCAGCGGCTCCCCGGTTTCGGGTGAACCGAGTGTCCCGCCCCCTTGGAGCTAACAGGGCCAATGGGCTTTCCATTCTTGAAAGGAATGGGGGGCGGCATATGTTTCGGCGGGGTCACGTCGTTCGGCAGGACCAGCGGCCCCACGTACCCGCCGCCACGGTCAAAGATTCCCGTGAACGGCTTTGAAACGAGGTAGTGCGGCGGCCCTCCGAGGGCAAAGCCGGTCACCAAGAAATTCCCGTCCAAGAATGCCGCGAACTTGCGCGCCAGGATGTGGACGCCGTCCGGGGGCTTAAGTCTGATGACGGAATCTACCGTCCCATCGTCGTTGTATTTGACAATCACGTCGCCCGGGAAGTGGTCGCCCGTGCAGCCCGCCTGACGGCGGCACACTTCTACGAGCGCGTAAACGTCACCGCGCGGGCTAACATAAAAGCCCTGACCATATTGGTGGGCGTACTCGTGGAGGATCGGATAGGGGAACGCCCTCGTGTTCCCGGAGGTCAGCGACAGTCGCGTGAGGGGCAAGGCGATTCCCTCGCGCGCATCCTCAATGGCTAGCTCGGCCGTGGGCGCTGAGTTCATATAGACGTTCCCGTTGGCATCGCACTGGACGCCCGTTTCAACGGCTCCGAGGCCCATAGTCGAGAATTTGGTTGTTCCCGCTGGCTCGAGCGCGCGGAGCGGCACGGACGAGCTCTGTTTGGCGTTCACACGTCGCTTGACGGCTCCGCGCGAGGGCCGCGCTGCCAGCATGACAACCGAGAGGAGACCCCCGAAGGCCGCGACAAGGCCCAGTCCCAGGCTTAATCGGCGGAATATCATCACTCCCTCCTTCGGACGGCGGCTCCGCTGCTGTTGGCGAGTTGGCCGCGCGCTGTCGGTAAGCTGACCGGCCCTTATCCCGCTCTCCCTATCCTGAGGAGCGAATAATTCCCGTCACACCCGCGAACGTATGCAGATACTGGCGGGTCGTAGGCGCCATACGTGGCGTGCGCGGACGGAGGCTGCTTCTCGGGGGAAATGTTATAACACGTTCCCCCCGTCGGGAAGTAACTCTCGAAGACGCCGCATTGGCAGACGATACATTCACTTTCAAACTGGTACTCTTCATTGTCGTATCCGCCGCTGCACTCGGTAAACGAGCAGTACGCGTCCGGTCCGCGCTGGACATTGTACGTCGTGGTTGTGAGACAGCAGGCGAACTGGCCCGCCACACAGTTGGCATGGAGGGGCGCGCTCAGCGCGAGTAAAGCGACAACACCGGCCACCGCCTCAAGAGCGGGAAGGCTCCAAGGTCTTTGGGTCTCTGACCATAGCCGTGACCATCCTTTTGGTTAAGTTGAGCTATATGCGGCTATGTACTACGAACGGTCCACGTTGTCATATCTTCTTTGTAAAATTTTCGGCATGGCAAGGTCTGGCGTCGGCGCACAGCACGGGATGTCGAAGTGGCTCAAGCGCGCAACAAAATTTTCCCGAAAAAGTCGCGGCTCTCCATTTTTTGCTGGGCCGCGCGGGCGTCCTTTAACGGAAAGACGGAATCAATGACGGCTCGCAGTTTGCGCTCGCCGATTAACTTGAGGACTTGCATCAGTTCGCCCTTGCCTCCCATGTAGGAGCCGAGCACGGCGCGCTGCCGTCCGAACAGCGACTGCAAATTCAGCCTGACCTCCGCGCCCGAGGTCACGCCGCAAGTCACCAACCGGCCGTAAGTCGCGAGCGACTCAAAACAATCCTCCCACACCGCCGCGCCCACGTGCTCGACGATCACGTCCACGCCGCGCTTCGCCGTCAGTCGCGCCACCTCCGCGGCGATGGATTGCTTCTGGTGATGGATGATGGAATCAGCGCCCAAAGCCATCGCCTTGGCCAGCTTGGTTTCGCTTCCCGCCACGGCAATCACCCGCCGCGCGCCGGCCAGCTTGGCGATCTGAATCGCCGCGCTGCCCACCCCGGAACCCGCGCCCATCACCAGCACGTCTTCCCCCGGCTCGAGCCGCGCCCGCGTCATCAGCATGTGCCACGCCGTCAGGAAAACCAGCGGCACCGCCGCTGCCTCCTCAAAGCTCAGATCGCCCGGAATGGGGATCACATTCCGCTCCGGGGCCTTGATCAGCTCCGCGTAGCCGCCGTCCACCATCACGCCGAAGATGGTAAAGCTTCGGCAGGCGCTGTCCCGCCCGCGCCAACACTCCTCGCACTGTCCGCAACTGAGCCCCGGCGCCAGCAGCACTCGCTCGCCCGCCTTGACGCGCGTCACGAGCGAACCCGCCTCCACCACCTCGCCCGCAACGTCGCTGCCGACGATGTGTGGCATGGAAAGCTTCCAGCCGCGCACGCCCGTCCGCAGCCAGAGGTCCAGGTGGTTCAGCGCGCAAGCCTTCACGCGCACCAAAACCTCATCGGCTTGGATCGCGGGTTCGGGCGCATCTTCGTATCTCAGAACGTCCAAGCCACCGTACTCATGGAATCGAACGGCCTTCATCGCTGCGCCTCCCAATCGTTTCTATCGCGGGGCAGCCATGGCGCCTCCGCGCACGGCTGATGCCGCCATTATACCCGTTAAGCCGCGCTCGACCAGCCTGGCCCGTTCGGCGCAGCAGCTCACACTTCCAGTCTCAATCAGCAAGCCGAGGCAACGCGCCGCCGCATGGCGTATCGAAACACCTGCCAGCCTGCCGAGGGCAGCACATAGTGGCCGCATGGATGGCGGCGCCGGCCGGAGATCGGCACTTTCCGCCGCTCCCACAGCGCTGCTCAAAAAACAGCGGCGCGATGTGTTGCCAACGTTTGCCCTTCGATTGCCAAATTATGAGGTGACGTAAATTTGATTGTGTAAAAGGACAGTCGCTTGACCGACCTCCTGGCGGGTTGTAAACTTTGAGTCGAGTGCGCCTGTAGCTCAGATGGATAGAGCGGTTGCCTCCGGAGCAACAGGTCGGGGGTTCGAATCCCTCCAGGCGTACCATTGATTCCGAAGGCTTTGGGCCCAATCCAGGATTTCCAAGGCGGTTACCCTCATTGTTTAGGCGTCGAGGCCCCGCGGCGTGCTGGTCTTCAGGCGGCCGCTCGCGAAGCCGAGCTTTCGCAGGGCCTCGCCCAGCATGAGCGACGGCGGCTCGCCCGAGCGGCCGGCGGCATACATCTGGTCGCCACAATGAATGAGGCCATTGAGAAAATCCGCCGTGGTAATGACCACGGCGCCCGCCTCGACGTCGTATTTTTTCGGTAGTGCTCGAACCCATGCGTGCAGACCCCGCCCAAGGAAAAAATTACTCTAGCAGGGTGCGGGTCTTCCTGCAGCCTCTACTCGTGCAGACATTAGAAATCTACTTGAACGTCCTTGCCGAAAGTCAACCCCGCGACCTCGGCAGCCAGACGGATAATTGTCTTCTTGAGTTGGTTGTTTAGGTTGGTCGAGATGAGCCATCCCCCCGGGAGGGCTTCGTGAAGACCTTGGAGGTCAGGGCGGTCGGGATAAAGGTCCTCGGGCCTGCGGGCGATGCAGTGCCGTTTATATCCGCTCGCATCCCGGTGCCGGGAGCAGCGTTCGAGGAAGGATGGGTCGTTTTTTGCGAGTTCCTTGAGCACGGTAACCATCGCCTCCTTCGCGTTCTTACATGGGTAAGAGTGACCGCGGATGATAACCGTTCTTCTGAGGACTGGGCCGGGACCTGGGGGCTGCGGTTCCGGGCGCGGAGCACGAGGGCCGATTTCATCCGCAGGCTGAGGATTCATCCGACCGCCCAATGTTACGAGGAACGCGGCCACGTCATCATCTTGGGGGCGAATGCCCACCTTTGACTCAACCGCACTGGCGAGAAGCTCCACGAGGGCCTCGTTGCCTTTCTCGACGAGCTCCCGCCAAACCTCCGGAATGGCCTTCCGGGCCTCAGCACGGCGAGCCTGGTCGCGGTATTCCCGCTGCGCCTCCAAGAGGGCCTCGCCGGATTTGACCCGGGCGCTCGAAAGGTAGCGGGCAAGCGCCTCAGCAGACTCTTTGGGTGGCCGCTCGAAGAGATCGAGCTTGTACACGCGACGGTCCTCATAGCTGCCTCGTTCGGCGGGCAGATAAAAGCTCCACGTCCTGCCGTCGGTGAGGACAGTGAACGGCACGCCGCCCGCGTGGAAGGCGTAGGTCAATGCCTGGTGGACACCTTCCTCTGCCTTGCCCGGCTGCTTGACCTCTATGAAGACTGCCGGCTTTGACGGCGGATGGCAGAGAGCGAAATCAGCCCGACCCTCGCCGGTCTGATATTCAGGCCAGACGACGGTCGTGTCCCATGTATCCCAACCCAACTCTTGAAGCAGGCGAAGAACAATGCCCTGGGATACTGCCTGCTCGTTGGGAAAGCTGTCTTGTCGTAGTCGCGCCGTGATGTTCTCGAGAGCTATTTCAAGCGACACAGATTCACATTTACCTCTTTACCAGCTCGGTTTCCGACTGGCCAGAAGCTTACGTCGGGAGCGTCCGCGTGCAAAGATACCACCTTAAAGCTCTGGACGGAAGAGCCTGCCGCGTCCACCCTCAGAAACGTCCGCGAAAATCGAAGAGGTCTTTCAGGGCGAGATTCCAGCCGGGAAACTGAGTGCTCGAAAGCGACTGGCCGGGCGCCAAAATTGCATCCACGAGGTACTTGCGGCCTTCGAGCTTTAAGATTTCAACGGTTTCGGCCTGAGCGTCAATCAGCCACACTTCGGGCACAGCGGCTTCGGCGTAAAGCGCAATCTTGGTAGCGCGGTCGTGCTTGGCCGTGGCAGGCGAGAGAACCTCGACCACCAGATCGGGCGGCCCGGCGATGTACTCCTCGAGAATGATTCCGGCTTTGGCGTTGGAGACGAAAATGAGGTCGGGCTGAACGGCGGTGTCAGAGCTTAACTGGACATCCAGCGGCGCAATGGCAACTTCGCCGCAGGGGTTATCGTTGAGATAGGACACAAGGCTCTTAGCCAAATTCAGAACGATGAATTGGTGCTTGGTGGTCGGCGACGGTGTCAAATGGACCTCCCCGCGGATCAGCTCGTAGCGTTTGCCGTCGTCGGGAAGCTGGCGAAACTGTTCGTAGGTCAGTTTGGGAACGGCTTCAATGCGCACGGCAGCATTATACACCCGCGTCCCTCCGCCGGCGCGTCCAGCGATTCCAGGCGAGGTAAAGCGGCACGCCGGTGAGAACGATCCCAAGTCCGGCAAGCGATTCGAGCGGTTTGGAGACGACGGTGTTGATGACAATCGCGGCGGCGATGAGGACGAAGGCGAGCGGAAGAAAAGGATAGGCTGGGACGCGATAAGGCCGCGGCAACTCCGGAAGGCGGCGGCGAAGAACGATGACGGCAAAAATCGCGGCGCCGGAAAAGACCCACATGGTAAAGATGACGTAGGTGTAAAGCTGTTCAAAACTTCCGCTCAAGGCGAGCAAGGAGGACCACACGCCCAGGGTCAAAAGCGCGCCGACCGGCGTTTGAAACCTCGGGTGAATGCGCGAGACGGATTCAAAGAAGACACGGTCGCGCGCCATGGCGTAATAGACGCGCGAGGAGGTGAGCAGCGTTCCGTTGAGCGCGCCGAAGATGGAGCAGAGAATCAGCGCCGAGACAAAGACGGCGCCGCGCGGGCCGATGAGCAGATCCATCGTGGTGGCGGCGACGCGCTGATGCTCGGCGAGCGCGCCAAGCGACATGACGCGCAGATAGGCGGCGTTCGCGACCAAATAAGCGCCGATGACCATCAACGTTCCGAGAAGAAAACCGACGGGCAGCGTGCGGGAAGGGTTCTTGATTTCGCCGGCGTTGTAGGAAAGCTGGTGCCAGCCTTGATACGCCCACAGAACGCCCACCAGCGCGACGCCGAAGGAACTGAAGGTTGTGTGAGGCGTGGGCAACGGATGCGTTCCGACGAGCAGTGAAGTCTTGCGAATGAAAAAGGCACAGCCGACGATGATGCCGAGGCCGGCGAGTTTGGCGATGGTGAAGATGGCCTGAACCGCCGTCCCCTTTTTGACGCCCAGAATATTGATGAACGTGAGCGCGGCGATGACAGCCACCGCAATCAGTTTCTGCTCGGCGGCGGTGAGGG
>JAKASC010000208.1 GCA_021828245.1 Acidobacteriota bacterium | reverse complement strand
TGCTCGGCGCTCGCCGGAACTTCGGTGGGTTACGTCCGCATGTGGCAAATCACTGACCTGCCGCCAACGGGCGGCCCGCCGATGATTCAAATTTCCGTTTCCGTTTATTCGATGCTATCCGTCAATACGGGCGCGGCGCGGCCGATTGTCACCTTGACCAGTTACTTGTCCGACCCGAACTAGGAGGGGGCATGCTTTCCATGAAACGCGGCCTCGCACGGGCGCGCACCGATCCAGCAGGCGGGTTTTCGCTTCTTGAAACCCTGGTAGCGGTGGCCATTATCGTGCTGCTAATGTCTGCCGTCTTTCCTTTTCTTGCCGAATCTGAAAAAAGATTCCAAGGCAACGAGGCGTCCTCGGAAGCCAGCGAAAGCGCGCGCGCCGCGATGGAGGTGATGACTCAAGAGATTGGTCAGGCTGGTTTCAATCCCAGCCCGAAGACCAACACTACGCTGGCTCAAGCCGTGGCTCCTAGTGGCACGCCCCAATGCGTCACCTTGAACAGCATTACCGGCATCAATCCCGGCGATTGGCTGGCCGTGGATAGCGGCTCCAACTATGAGATGGTCCAAGTTCTTTCCACCTCCAACTCCAACGTGTACCTTCCGGCTTGCAGCGGACCCAATCAGATCCAGGCGAGATTTTTAATGTGCCATGGGCCCTCGTGTACTCCTCCGTCTCCCTCTCCGGTTCCCGTCATCAGCTACAACCTTCCTTACGGGTCGGGGATTCTGGCGGCGACGGGAACGTCGAACGATCAGCGGCTGGAGTTCTTTGGGGACATCAATCAGGACGGGGAAGTTGATTATGTGGTGTACAGTTTGAACCCAGCCTCTCCGCCGAGGTCGGTCACGGTCAACGGGACGGTCTATACGCTCTACAACATGTATCGGTCGGCGACGCCGGTGCAGTTCACCACGTTGCCCGTGCCCTCGGGTTATACCCCGCCCGCCAATAATCCTGCAAGCCTCTTTGTCCCCAACGTGCTTTACAACGCGGCGAATAAAGCCGGGCCCACGGGTCAACCGATCTTTGCTTATTCCACCCAGACTATCGCCTTCATACCCACGGCGGTGACCGCGGTGGGCACGATTGTGGTGACGCTTTGCGTGGCGATCAGTCCCCAGAGTCTCGAGACCAACGTGGTTCAATGGTTTTCCCTGGCCACGCAAATCCGCCCCCTAAACATCAATGAGGCTATTGCGGTAAATAACGCCGGCGGCACACCCTACTTGCCGCCGCTCCCGGCTAGCCTGCCGATGACGTTCCCGACGAATTATTACCAGTAAGGAGGCCGCAGCATGAGCTCAAACAGGGAGTCCATGGACGAAGCGACATCGAACCGGGGGTGGTTAGCATGGCTCACGTCTCATCGGGAGCTGCGCGGCCGTGACCCAAGGCCTCGACGCAGTGGCCTTTCGGGAGCGGAGGTAAGCCGGGTTTCACATCAACGGGGCGCGGGCGGAGCGGCGGGCCGTAGCGACCGCGGGGTTGCTCTTATCCTCGTTTTACTGGCCATGCTCATCCTTACCGTGCTTGCGGCCACCATCGTCCTGACCGCACGCGCTGAAACCTTCGCTAGTTATAACTATCAGTTGGACACGGAAGCGGACTATCTGGCGAAGGCCGGCATTCAGAAAGCCGCCAATTGGTTTCGGAGCAATCACTATCAACCCGTCGAACAGCCGCAACTTTACTCAAGTGTGCCAGAACCCCCGTCGTTCTTTTACGCGCTCACCTCCAGCGGCGCGCCTTTGAACCTTTACACCTCCAACAATTCGGCGGTCTGGTGCGTGGGCGGCGGTTGCCCCTCGATGAATAGCCCCGTGCAATTGATTGGCATCCCGGGTACGGGATCGTCGAATTTTCCCGACATTGACAACACGGAGCCAAGCCCCGTCCCCGTGAGCACCGCCTTTGCCAACGATTTGGTCAATACGACAGTAACCGATGCGAACGGCAACACGCTCGGCGACTTCTCCGTGAACGCCTATTTACTTAATTACCAAACCGTCAACGTGTGTCCACCGGCGCAAATCTGCCCTCCCTACACTCAAGAACCCGTGGAGACCTGGAAACTCACCGCCCTGGCTCACTGGACCGGCGGGAGCGGGGAGACGTTGGCCACTGCCGAGGAACAGGCGATTATCCAGCCCATCTTTGTTCCCACCTGGGGCAACGCGTTGTACGGTTTTTGCTCTGTGACCATGCAAGGAAGCTCCGGCACGTGCACGGATGCCTTCAATTCCGCGCTCGGCCCTTATGGCGGTGGGAACCCCTCCGTGGCGTCGGGCGCCTGCGATTCCAGCAGCACGAACGTTATTGGCTCAGGGGCGGGCGTGGGCGCGAATGGTTACGTAGCGATTAGCAGCAATCCGACGGTGGCCGGCAACGTCACCATTGGCAACAATCCCACGGGCGGCTCATCCTGCTGCACCCCGTCTTCCAATCCCGCCTGCGGTTACACGGGCAGCACCAGCTCGATTAACGGCCAGGTGGTCAACGGCCCGCATGTGAATCCTCCGCCCACCCCCACGTTCCCCTCCAATTTGTCCACGGCGCCTTCTTATTCCGTATCCGGATCCGCGGTGATCCTGCCGGTAGGGGCATCGTTTGCGCCACCCGGCTCAGGGGGCAGCAACACCATCGGTTCCGCCAACCAGCCTTGCGTCTCCGGCGGGACCTGCAATGGCTCCGCCTCCAACCCCTACGATATTTCCTCTCTAACGTTGAGTGGAAATTCATCCACCTTCCTTGACTTGGTCGGCAGCAGCAGCGCGCAGAATCCGGTCTATTATGACATTGGCAGTTTGAGCGAGAGCGGAAACGCCACCATTGCCATCTCCGGTTACGTGGTCCTGAACATCCAGAGTTCTCTCAGCATCACCGGCAATGGCATCACGAATGGAATTGGCGCCGCCATTCCACCAGCTTGGTTAACCATTAACTACGCGGGAACAAATGGCGTCAGCATTGGCGGGAACGGAGCGGTCACGGCGGTACTCAACGCTCCCAATGCCACGGTCACGCTGGGTGGTGGGGGAAGCAGTGGGTACTTTATTGGTTCCGTGCAAGCCAACAACGTGGTGGACCAGGGAGGTTACCCCATCCACTATGACATCCAACTGAGCCGCGTCGGCGGCACGCTCGGCCAGACGCTCATAACGGCTTACTCGCGTAAGAAGATGTAACCGCAAGTCGTGCCCTCCCGACCGCGGCGGCAGGCATTTTACAAAGCCGATTTTGTTGATATTCTTAAGTTCATAAAATATTGCTGCCAGTCAGAGGCAGGGGGAGGCGTGGAGTGGTACGCCCGCTCACCCGGACTCTGACGGCGCGTCCAACTTCGAGTAAAACGGGGGAAATCGTCCCCGCTAAGGGGAAGGACGTCGGCCCCGAAAGGGAAGGAAGCCTATCGGCAGTCAACCCAAACGTCACGGCCAACATCATACCACTAGAGGCAAGACGACTTGAGCCGTCATTCCTCGTGGGGCGGGACGGTTCCCCAAAATCGAAAGGAGCAAGTTATGCGGCCCATGACCAAGCAATTTTTGCGGGAGAACCTGCTCGGTTTGAGTCTGACGTTGGTCGGCATTCTCTGCTTGACCTTGAGCGGTATTCTCTATCTCAATCATCGGGGCTTTGTGAATTTTGCCTTTGCCAATGGCCAGGGACTCGATGGTCCGGACATTGACGCGCTTGAAAACTTGAACAAAGCCTATGAACGCATTGCCCAAACCATTACGCCGGCCATTGTTTCCATTCAATCCACGCAAGTGCTGAACGTCCGCCAATCACCCTTTTTCGGCGACCCTTTCTTCCGCCAATTCTTTGGCAACATGTTCCCTCAGTTCCAAGTCCCTCAGAGGGAAGTGGAGCACGCCCTCGGCAGCGGAGTGATTGTTTCCCCTCAAGGCTACATACTAACCAATAACCACGTGGTTAGGAATGCTGCCTCGATTGAGGTGGAGCTGCACGACAAGCGAAAGTTCAAGGCCAAAGTTATCGGCCGGGATCCTGATACAGATTTGGCGCTTTTGAAAATTGATGCCACGGACCTGCCTACGGCGCCGCTCGGCGATTCCAGCAAGCTTCACGTGGGCGACCAGGTCATGGCCTTTGGCAATCCTTTTGGATTGGATTACACCATGACGAGCGGCATTGTGAGCGCGCTGGGACGCTCCGGGGTTGCCATCGAGGGGCCGCAGAACGTAGTGAACTTTATTCAGACGGACGCCCCGATTAACCCCGGCAAC
>JAKASC010000207.1 GCA_021828245.1 Acidobacteriota bacterium | reverse complement strand
CCGCGACGAAATCAGCGTTTTTAATCGCGCTCAAGCCAAAAAGCGAGCCTTGTGCGGCCTCCTCGGCGCTGTCATTTTGGCCGGCGCGGGGGCTTATCTACACCGCCCCTCCTACGTGTTTTTAGGAATTGTTTTGGGTTACGCCCTGGGCGAGGCGGTGGGTTCGCTCATCTTCAAGAAGCGCGAGTATCCGCCGGAAATCTGGCGAGATTACCTCCCGGAGTCGGGCTCCTGGGTGAACTCTTTGTTAGTCCACGTAATCCTTATCACCGCGTTGATTCTGCCTTATTACATCCACCAATGGCTACAAGGCCCTAAGACCA
Source organism: Acidobacteriota bacterium (assembly GCA_021828245.1). Lineage (GTDB taxonomy): Bacteria > Acidobacteriota > Terriglobia > UBA7540 > UBA7540 > JAKCCV01. The sequence goes on along the minus strand of JAKASC010000207.1, from coordinate 3,958 downwards.
CCACCACGGCGCAAATTCCTCCTCCCGTCATGTTGCAGTTGCCTCCGGCACCCAAACAGATGGGAGGCGGCGGCGGTGGGGGAACGCGAGAACGCACACCGGCCTCGAAGGGCCGCATTCCACAATTTTCCAAAACGCAGCTTGCCCCACCTATGGTCAAGATTCCAATCCTGCATCCGAAGCTCCCTGTTCCGCCGACGCTGCTTGGTCCGCCGCAGTTAAAGCTACCCCAGATGAATCTCACCGCGCAGTTGGGCGACCCGTTTGGCGTTCCGGGGCCACCCTCCGCGGGTCCGGGAACAGGCGGCGGAATTGGGACGGGCTCCGGCACCGGCGTTGGGCCGGGCGGTGGCGGCGGATTTGGCCCCGGCAACACGGCGGGGTTTGGTGGAGGCGCGTACAGCGTGGGCGGAGGCGTCAGTGCCCCGATTGCCATTTATAAACCTGAGCCGCCCTACTCCGAAGAGGCTCGCAAGGCCAAGTATCAAGGCTCGCTGGTAATGTGGATTGTCGTGGATGCTCAGGGCCGCGTGGTCAAAGAGCAAATCATCAAGCCTTTGGGCATGGGCCTTGACCAGGAAGCCCTCAAGACCGTGAAGACCTGGAAGTTTATTCCCGCCAAACGCAACGGTGTCCCCGTCCCCGTGCAAGTGGACGTTGAAGTGACCTTCCGACTGTTCTGACACGCTATCGAGCGCCAAGCGGTGGCCACGCCGAAGCTCGTGAGGCCTAAGGTCACGGCGGTCGTGCTATAATGCTTGTTTTGCGACGCTCTGCGGAGGCGGCGCGGAAAGCAGCGCCATCAAAGTTCTCCGCATCGTAAACCGAGGATGAAATTCTCGCGGCGTCATCTTTTGCAGGGTTCGGCAACCTTTTTGGGCTCGGGCCTTCTTGACTTCCTTCGCACCCCGCTTTGGCGTTGGTCAACGATTCCGATTCTAAAAGCTGCTACGGCGCCGGCCGCCACAACCGGACAACAGGTCCAGTTCGTGGACGTGGGGCGGGAAGCGGGGCTCAACATCCGAAACGTTTGGGGTGGGGTGACGCACAAAAACTACATTATCGAGGCCAAAGGCAGCGGCATCGCCTTTTTTGATTACGACCAGGACGGCTGGATTGATATTTATCTAACCAACGGGACGCGCCTCGAAGGTATCCACAACCGCGTTTGGCCTCCCGGTCAAGCGCCCCACACTCATCTCTATCACAACAACCGCGATGGGACGTTTACCGACGTCACGGAGAAAGCCGGCGTGGGGCTTAGCGGCTGGCAAACCGGCGTCTGCGTCGGCGATTACAACAACGACGGCTGGGACGATCTTTTTCTGACGTTTTGGGGTCACAACGTCCTGTTTCAAAATAACGGCGACGGAACGTTCACCGACGTCACGCGCAAAGCCGGCCTGTGGAAGGACGACGTGCGGTGGGGTTCCGGATGCACCTTCCTGGATTACGATCGCGACGGTCATTTGGACCTTTTTGTGGCCAACTACATCATTTTGGATCTGGCCAAAGTGCCGGTTCCCGGTCAGACCGATTACTGCCAATGGAAAGGCATTCCGGTGATGTGCGGCCCCCGCGGGTTGCCCGGTGGCTGGAACATCCTCTATCACAACAACGGCGATGGAACCTTCACCGACGTTTCCGAATCCGCTGGGATACTTAAAACGGGGCCGCGCTATTCCATCACGCCGGTTTCCTACGACTTTGATAACGACGGTTGGCCGGATATCTACGTGGCGGTAGATTCCGAACCAAGCATTCTGTTCCACAACAACCGTGATGGAACCTTCACCGACGTGGGCGTGATGGCCGGCGTGGCCTACAACGAGGACGGCATGGAACAAGCCGGCATGGGCGTCGGCGTCGGCGACTACGATTGCGACGGGTGGCTGGATATTTTCAAAACCAACTTCTCCGATGACACCTGCGACCTCTATCACAACAACGGCGACGGAACCTTCACCGACGTCACGTACCTGGCGGGCCTCGGCGTGAACACCCAATACGTGGAGTGGGGCTGTGGCTTTGTGGATTATGACAACGATGGTTGGCCGGATATCATCCAGGTCAACGGTCACGTTTACCCCGAGATTGACCAGCATCACCTCGGCCAGACGTTCAAGGAGCCGCGCATCGTCTATCACAACCTGGGCACCGGAAAGTTCAAGGACGTGTCCAAGGAAATGGGCCCCGGCATCACGGAGCGGTTCTCGAGCCGCGGTTGCGCCTTTGGAGATTACGACAACGACGGCGACATGGACGTGGTCGTCAACAATATGAACGATTACCCCTCCCTGCTGCGCAACGAGGGTGGCAACAAGAAGAATTGGATTAAAGTGAAGCTCATCGGCACGGTGTGCAACCGCACCGCCATCGGCGCCCGAGTGCGTGTGGTGACGGGCAAGCATTCGCAAATTGACGAGGTCCATAGCGGCACCAGCGTCATGTCGCAAAGCGACCTGCGGCTCCATTTTGGCGTTGGCGATGCCCGCCAGATTGATCTGTTGGAGGTCACCTGGCCGACCACGCAGAAGGTGGAGAGCTTCCACAACCTCGAGGTCAACCAAATCTTGACCATTAAAGAAGGCTCGGGCATCATCCACCAAATGAAGCCGAACCTCCGTCCCAACGGACGAGTCGGCGCAAACTCCTAAGTTCTCCACGGAGAGAAGCTCAGCATGGGACGGTGGTGTCAACTGACCCTGGCATTTTTGGTTTGCGCGAGCGGGTTGGCGGCGCAAGCCCGCAGCTCGACGTTGCGAATTCTTCAGGTCACGCCGGCAGAGATCGCACCGGGGACGCAGGTGACGCTCAAGATCTCTGGCGAAGACTTTGCCCCCAGCGCCTACGTTTCCTTCTCGATCCCCGGCCTGCGCGTGCTCTCCACCCGTCGTCTCAGCGCCACCGAACTTGAAGCCACCGTCCGAGCTGGCGCCTTGGCCAAGCCCGGCCAAACGCAACTCTTTGTCTCGAATCCGGACGGGGCTTCGGCGGCAAAGGCCTTCACGATTCTTTCGTCGGCCTCGGTCCCTGCGGCGACGGTCCCTGCAACTTCAGTTCCCCCGCCCTCGACTCGCGGCCCGTTGGCCGGCGAAGTCCGCAGCCCCTCCGCCGGAGCGCCGACCATCTCGAAGGTCCGTCCCGCCCAAGTGGCGCCAGGACAACAACTCAAAATCAAAGTGTCCGGAAAAAACTTCGCGAAAGGAGCCAGGATCGCTTTCTCCAATCCGAGCATCTTGGTGAACGCAACTCAATTTGTGAAGCCGAGCGAGCTTTCGGCATCCTTACAGGTGGCGCCGAATGCCTCTACCGGCCCGGGCAGCCTTTTTGTCATTAACCCGGACGGCACCGAGGCCGAGGTTCCTTTCACCGTCTCCGCAGGCTCCAGCGCCAGCACCCACGGCGCCCCATCGGTTGTCTCCGAACGCTTTAAGGTGCTCAATCTCGGCGACGCCGTCAGCTTTCTTCAAACTGGCGGCAAGACGACCGGCGTGCTGATTGTTTCCGGCAATAAACTCGAGTATGACGAAGGCGCCAAAAAGGTTTTTGCCGTGAATTCCAACCAAATTCAGGAAATTGCTCCCAATCAATTCTTCGGTTTGAATACTGGAACCTTCCACATCATTCTCACGTCGGGCAAGACCTACAACTTCATCGCCGCCTCGCTCATCCCGAGTGATACCCAAGCTATGGTGAATGCGCTCCAAAAAGCGCTTCGATTGAGGTCGCCCTAACAGAAGCTAAGCCCCGACATTTCAATCGGTTAGACTTGCGCCGCCGCGCCTCCTTCAACGGCTCACCTGCTTCAAACCCGGTATGTTATACTGAGGGTTGGCCTCAAAGTTGTCCTTCACCCGCAGGAGCTTCTTCCATGAAGCGCTATGGAGAACATCGTTTTCCGGGCAAGCTTTTTGTCGTTGAAGGGATAGACGGCTCCGGCAAATCCACCCAACTC
>JAKASC010000206.1 GCA_021828245.1 Acidobacteriota bacterium | reverse complement strand
GCCGGCTCTCGAGCTCACGTACCTCAGCAAAAACGGCGAGGAAGGATTTCCTGGAAACCTTTCCGTGAAGGTTGTCTATACGCTCGAGAATGACAACGCCCTGAAAATTGATTACACCGCGACGACGGATAAGGACACGGTCATCAACCTGACCAACCACTCCTACTTCAACCTCGCGGGACAAGGCAACGGGAACATCTTGAACCAGGAGGTGATGATTAACGCCGACGACTACACGCCCATCGGCCCCACCCTGATTCCCACCGGCAAAATTGAGAGTGTGGCCGGCACCCCGCTCGATTTTCGCAAGCTCACGCCCATTGGCGCGCGCATCCGCGATAACTTCCCGCAACTGAAATATGCCAAAGGTTACGACTTCAATTATGTGCTCAACCGCAAAGGTCCCGGCATGGTGTTGGCCGCGCGCGCCGTGGATCCCGCTTCGGGCCGCGTGCTAGAGGTCTATACGACCGAGCCCGGATTGCAGTTTTATACGGGGAACAATCTTGACGGGACGATTAGGGGCAAAGACGGAAAGCTGTATGAGCATTGGGGAGCCTTCACTATGGAGACCCAACATTATCCGGATTCGCCCAACCACCCTAACTTCCCAACCACGGAACTTAAGCCCGGCGAAACCTTTCACCAAACGACGATTTTCAAATTCACGACCGATTAATCCTGGCTCCTCCGCGCTTGCGGATTTTTGCACCTGATGCGTCGTGGCCGGCGGGGGAGTCGCCGTGTCGCTCATAGAACTTGAGGAGGACGCTTAGGCCACGGGAGCTCGATGGTTTACGGCCTGCGGCGTTCGCCGCCAAACCCGTTTCTTTCCAACCCCAAACGGAGCAACGTCTCGCCGCACCCTTGGGTTTCTCCACGGAAGGGTTTTCACGCAAAGCTAACGAATGAAAAGGCTGTAGGTCAGAACCGCGAAGACGATCGAGGTGACCAGAGAATACTTCCAGTTCTTCAGCATCACCATAAAGTACATCGCCGAGACGAGGACACGGGCATACGGAGTCAACATGAGCATGATAACGCCAAGGTTCACGAGCAAGCGAGGCTCCCAGTGACCTAGCGCCACCAGGTGCGCCTGTTCCGTGGCAAGATGAAACAGATTCATGCCGCGGAGAGCATCATCAAGTCTCAGGCGCCCGGTCTTCAGCCATTGCCACAACATGCCCGCAGTGACCAGGGTCAGACTCAGCAAGACCCCCGTCTGCAAGGTATAACCGATCACCCGATCCATTTTATACTGCGTAGAGGTCAACGAGTTTGATGCCGCCTTGTTGTGGGTTCGTTCGGGGTTCATCTTCAAGCGCCCCGTAGTCCGCGGATCACCATTTCAGCCGCCAGGATCAGCAAGATTAAAAGAAAGAATCGGCGAACCGCTTGATTGGTCAGTCGAACGAGCAGTCGTGTGCCAAGCCACGCACCCAGAATCACTCCCAAAATGACCGGTGCGGCCAACCCCACGTTGATCAACCCTGCCGCTAAATAAACGCTGGCCCCGGCCAGGGCGGTGACCCCGATCATGAAGTTGCTTGTGGTGGTGGAGACTTTGGGAGGGAAACCCATGATCAAGTCCTGAATCAAAACCTTAACCGCGCCCGCTCCAATGCCCAGCAGCCCGGCAATCATCCCCGCGCCGAACATCGCTGGAGCCCCGAGATAAGCCCGGTGCCCTTGGTAGTGAATCGTCTCTCCCTGTGCTTGGTCGGGGTAGCTCCCTTCAAGTTCCAACCAGTCGGAAAAGCGGTCCTGAGGTGTTGGCTGCCCGTTCTGCCGTTTTGTTCGAACTAAGGCCACCCAGGACCCCAACAAAACAGAGCCAAAGGCAAGGTAGAGGAACCGTGGGGAGATGAGCAAGGTGAGGGTGGCGCCCGTGAGCGCGCCAAGAATCGTAAACATCTCCAGGAACATGCCCGCCTTTAGATTGACGAGATGACGCCGCACGTAAACCGAGGCCGATCCGCTCGAGGTCGCAATGATACAAAGAATGCTGACGGCAATGGCATGTTTGATATCCACTCCGAGCCACGTGAGCGCCGGGGTCAGCACGACTCCGCCTCCCAGGCCGCTCATGGCTCCTACAAAGCCTGCCAGAATGGAAACTGGAAACAACCAATGGAAAGGAATCACAGTGCCCCCAGACGCCGCAACCCCCTGAGCTTATTCCCTCGTAGGGCCGACGTTCTCGCCACCCGAATGGATACTCTCAATCTCTGTTGTGACCGCGCGGCGCAATCTTCGTCATCCGGCCTCCGGCGGAGGCAGAGGATGCGCAACCCGGTGTTGCCTCAAGCCTTATCCAAAGATTTCGGAGCTGCGTTGGAACCCGCGGATTCGAGCCGCGCGTACGCCCTTTTGAGAAGCGGTGGCGTGGCAAAAGTTGTTACCACCGACATGAGCACCAGAATCGTGAACAGCCGCTGGCCGATAAACCCATTCGCTAAGGCGATGTTGGCAATGACCAACTCCATAATTCCGCGGCCGTTCAGTCCTACCCCAATCGCCCAGCTTTCTTCCTTGGTTAAGTGCGCCATTCGGCCGCCTAAGTACCCACCCAGGATCTTCCCTGCAAAGGCCACGATCAAGATCGCCGCCACCAAGCCCCACTGTTTCAAGGTTGCCGCGTCGAACTCCAAACCGATCGCCGCAAAGAAAATGGGACCGAGGAACCCCATCGTGATGTCTGAAGCTGTTTTCTGAACCTCCAGGAACTTGCTCGGGCCCAAGACTTCATAGCTGAGCAACATTGAGCCAAAAAACGCGCCCACGACAAATTGCAGGCCGAGCACCTGCGAAAAAGTTGCGAAGGCCACGACAAACAGAAGAACGATGGCAAACGCGGACTCTCTACCCTTCAATCGCACGAGCAACCGGTCCAGCAAGTTATGCGAGTGAAGGAATAGTTGCGGGGAATAGCGGCGGACTATCCTGGCCAGCAAGATCACCGCGGCCATGAAGGCCAACGTCTTGAGGATTCCTGTCCCTATCGAGGACAGGACACCTACTGGCGTGCTACTCCTCGCCTTGACATCGAGAATCACCCCCAGGATTAAAAGTGAAGTCACGTCGTTGAAGATGGAAGCAGAGATGATTCTCTGCCCTACGTCGGTCTGTAGTTTGCCGAGGTCCATCAGAATACGGGCGCTCACAGGCAACGCCGTAATGGCAATGCAAAGACCGGTAAAGACCGCGCGGGTCATCCCTAAATTGAAGACCAGGCCGGCCGCAAATCCCAGTAGCATGGGAAGCAGAAAGCCGGCAATTCCTACGAGGCTGGCTCTGCCGCGAAAAGTTTTCCAGAGGGTGGCGAGGTCCATTTCCATCCCTGCCAGAAAAACCAGCAGCAGCACACCCAAGTCTGCAAGGGCTCTGATTTCAGGTGTGTAACGAATGATGCCTAGGACGGAGGGCCCCAGCACCACGCCGGCCGCGGTTTCGCCCAACATAGCCGGTTGGCCATAGTGTTCGGAGATCTCCCCCAGAGTACGGGAGAGGACAACCAGTAAGAGCAAGGCTTCGATGAGAGGCATGCGGCTCCGTCAGCTACCTGGCGTGGATTATCCACTCTGAACGCAGACTGCCGTGCTCAACGCAAGATTTGTTTTCACATGTCCAGTTTACAATGATCCGCGCCCAGCGGAGAGGAGAGGATTCGTGTCCGTGCTTTGAATTCCAACCCCAATATCCTGAATGAGGACCGACGGTGGGCCTTGCTCTCGGGTGCTAATGGGGGGCCTTGAAAGTCGGTTTATAAATGCGGCCAAACAAGAAACGGGCGGCAACCCGCAGGTCGCCGCCCGTTGATCTTATTTTAACTGAGTTCAAACCGCTTACGGGCAGCTATACCCGGAAGCCGGCGTGTAAGGGCTTGCCTTGCCTTGCTCATTTGCAAATGTATTCAAGGCACAACCCACATTATTGGCGTTGTTCGCCGCATTGCTGGCCGCACTGGTCGCTGAGTTCGCGGCGCTCGTTGCATTGGCCGCATTGCTCGCGGCGATACTGGCCGTCGAATTGGCCATGCTCGCCGAGCTATTCGCGTCACCGGCCCTGGACATTGCAATCCCGCTCAGAATCGCCGCTAGCCCGCCGGCACCCACAGCGCCAACCCCGAGGGCGGTCGCCGTGGTAATGTGGGCCCCGGAGATCCCTGCCGGTGGAGGGGCCACGGGCATGGGAGCGCGCGCCGTGCTCAGCGGCAGCGAAACCGTCTTGCCCGCCGCCACTTCTTGCTCCGCCCCGCTCCGCTCTACCCTCAACATCCCTTCCTTCGTCGTTACCATCACCGAGTCGCCCAGCATCGCTACTTCGCCCAGCGTCTTGTAGCCCGCCGCCGGCTCGACTCGAATCTCTCC
>JAKASC010000205.1 GCA_021828245.1 Acidobacteriota bacterium | reverse complement strand
CCCGGCGTCAGCATCACGCGCGTGGTTTCGTGCGCCTTCAGCTTGACCGGCTCGGAAACCGCGACGCCCAGGCTTTCGATGCGCGCCCTCAGTATCCCCGCGACGGGATGGGAGGTGACGTTTTGCACGTCCGCGCTCAAGGTCAAGTGAGCCACCGCCAGCGACGGCAAATCCAACTGGGTGACGATTTGCGGATGCCGCACCGTCACAGGCCCGCTCCATCGAAGGAACACTCCACGATAAATCCCCATGTCTTTGTCGGGCGGCATCGGGTTCCAATCTACAAAGGTGATGGAGAGATCATCTGGCTTGGGCGCGAAGATTTCCAGTGCCAGCCCGTTCATCTTTCCCGGCCGCGCCGCATCGGTCACGTCGAATTCATATTCACGCCACATTCCTTCCACTTGGCCGGTGTCGGCAACTTGATGTCCGTTCATCCAAATGTTCGCTTTGTAGTTGATGCCGTGGAAGTCCAGCCACAGGTGTTGCCCTTTCAAACTTGCCGGCAACTTAAACTCCGTCCGATACCACCACGGCACGATGTAGGGGCTATTCGCCGGCATGGGGAGGTCGGCAAAATTCGCGCCAATCGGATAGCTCACCCCCGGAACGTTTCGCAGGTTCATCCCAAAATCAGGGTTTGGATAAACATGGTTTTTAACCAGAGCGGCAAAAACCGTTGAGGGAATACTGGTGGGATACCATCCTTCCGGCCTAAAACCCGGTTCCGAGATTGTGCGACCCGACGCTCGCACCTTCGCTGAAGACTGGATCATCCACCCCGGCTGCAAGCTGAGGCGTCCGCCCGGCGTCGCCGGTTGGCTTCCTGCCCAAAGCGGCGCGCTGCTGGCCAAACAAATAAAAACGAACAAATCCCGAATGAATATGCTCCTCATCGCCGTCCCCCCTCCGTCACTTGGATAACACCTCTGCGGTTTTTGACGACAGGCTGCAACGCCGCGCGATGAACCGAGTTTACAGATTCTTCGTCCGCATCGCTCCGCCTTTGATGAACCGAACCCTTGATTCTACGCCAATTGGAGCCCGGTGGCGCAAACCTCGTCTGGGAGGGGGAGCTTTTGCTCAAGCCGCAGGCCTCAATATCGGGGTCATCAATTAAGCTATGGTATGAGGCGCGAAACAGGTTTGGCGATTTTTATTTGGAGCGGAGAGGTTTCCAGGCGAAAATAGCGCTCGGGAGGGGCGCAATGCGAGGATGGTGACCGTGGCGCCCCCAAAACTCGTCTCAACTCGCGGTTTCCCTTCCATGAGCATGGAGGGGCGGTTCGCGCAGACCCATCCGGTCAAGGGAAGAGCGGAAATTTTCGTTGAAGTTCTCTGCGGCCACATCCATGTCACAGCTTCCGACCTTGAGGAAATTCAAGTTCGCGCCTTGGCCCGAGCCCGCCCGGGCATCGTGGCGCCGGGTGAGCTCGAAGGGCGCCTCCGTTCTTTACAGCAAAATCCGCCCATCGAACAGCGAGGAAGCATCATCAAAATCGGCCGTGTCCTGGGGATGGAAAGGGAAAGGCATCTCTTCATCAATTACGATCTTATCGTTCCTTTCTTCAGCCGCCTCGTCTGCCGAGCAAGTGCGGGCAGCATTACGGTCGAGGGGCCGGCGGAGTCGCTCGACACCTCAACCTCTTGCGGAGCGATTACCGTGCGCGGCGCTCGCGGAGACGTGGAGGCGTTGGCAACCGATGGGGAGGTGGAGATTCAATCCGTCCGAGGGCGTGTGACGATTTCGACCGCGAGCGGGTCCATCTTTGCCCGAGATGTTGCTGGCCCTTTACACGCCGCAACGGGGAGCGGCCTCATTAGCATGGAGCAGGTCACCTCCGACGACCTTGTCGCAACCGCAGGCTCCGGTCAGATTGATCTTCGCGACGTCAGCGGGAAAATCCGGGCGACATCCTTTAGCGGAGCGATTGCCGTAGAGGGCAAAGGGGGCAAGGGTCGCTGGACGCTTACCAGTTCATGTGGCGATCTAACCGTAGGCCTGCCGCCGGCCACCGGCGTGGAACTTGACGCTCGCACCGTCGCAGGAACCATCAAATCCTTACAGCCATTGAATTCCATAGCGGACAACCAAGCACACCTGAGTCGGGCGGGTGACGGAACCCTTCGCCTCGAACTCACAACGTTCCGCGGCGATATCCACATCCGATGACGGAGCGGGGACGAGCCGTGGGAGCTATGGACGGAGTATCGCTCGGGTTCATTCTACTGTCCCGAGTCGTAAGAAGGATGAATAATTCCGGGCCGTCAAGCCTCCCGCAAGTCCTTGGCAGCCTTGCGCCTTGGCGTGAAACAGGCTTTGAGTTGTTCATCGAACTTCTGACTCAGGACAGTAGTTTGACAGTGACCCCCCACCGGCGTAGCCTTAACTTATGCGGCGCCCGGCTCAAGAAACCATTCGGCTCACCTGTCCTCACTGCGGCAGCCGTCTGACCATTGACGCAGCCCTTCGGCAAGTCATCTCGCACGAACCCGCGCTCCCCTCGGCAAAGAACCGCAACCTCCAGGCCGCCCACGAGTTGCTTGAGGCCGAGGCCCAGCGCCGTGAGGAGCTTTTTAGGCAAAGTGCCGAAGCCGAAAAAGCCAAGTCCCAACTACTCGACCGCAAGTTCAAGGAAGTATTGAAGCGCTCCAAGGATGAGCCGCCCACAGCCCCCCTTCGTGACATTGACCTCGACTGAGGAGATTTTCAGTGCCCCGAACCGCTTTGAATGCATTTATTTTTTCTTGACAGGCGTGAACGCGCCCAACTAGCATAAGAATTCTTTCCGTGAATGTTGCGGCCGGGGCCATGCGCCGTATCCCAATGCCCAGCAAGACAGGCCGTTAAGAGCAATCAAAACCGGAGGCAGTTAAGGAATGGAGAAGAACTCATACACAATCTTAATTTTTCCGGGCGCCCATGGGAAGCTTCGCAAAGTCCAAATTCCGTACTACATCGGCCATCTCGTGGTGGTTGTCGGTTTGCTGGGGCTCATCGCGGCGGTCACCGTAGCAGCCAGTTACGCTCGCATGTTGTGGAAGGTGGCAAATTATAACAACCTGCGGAGCCAAAGCGCTGCGCTCAAAACCCAGTATCGGAAGCTTGAGAACAAGGCAACCGTTACCAGTGCCAAGCTTGATTCTTTGCAGTCCTTGGCGGAAGAAGTAGCTCTGAGCTACGGATTTGGCAGCCAACGCAGGCTGCGTTTTCCATTGGCGGCTCTGAACCTGGCCGCTCAGAGCAACTCAACCCTGGACGCCAGTTATCAGGCTGCGTTGTACACCTTCGATGCCATGAAGGCGGCGGCAGCCGACTCTGGAATGGGCGCTACGGCAATGGGCTTCCGGTTGTTTTCCACCGTGTCTCCCGACGCTCTGCCCTCCATTTGGCCGGTGAAAGGTGAGATTACCGATGGCTTCGGCGACGGCACCGACCCCTTTAGTGGCGAGGAGGCGTTCCATCCCGGAATAGACATTGCTGCCCCCTCCGGCACCCCCGTGGAAGCGACCGGAGATGGCCTGGTGGTCGAGGCAGGCTGGGAGTCTGGGTACGGGAATTGCATTTTAATAGACCACGGAGACGGCATTACCACACGCTACGCTCATCTCAGCAAAATCCTTGTCGTCGTGGGCGAGCAGGTCAAACGCGGGGAAGTCATCGGGGCCGTCGGAATGACCGGTAGGGCCACAGGGCCGCACCTCCATTACGAGGTTCGCATCCATGATACTCCCGTGAACCCAGTCCGCTTCCTGCCAGGATAGTTCTGCCCACGCTTCAAGACGACCAGCCTTGGGCGGTTGGGACTCCTTATTTTCGCTTTCTCCCGACGGCCCCCTTCACTCCATTCAGCCATGTCGTGCGCCAATCCTGAGAGAATCTTTAGCCGCAGAAAAGAGCCCCGTGGGGTCACAATTGAAAATTGTGTAACTCGCGCGTTAGAATGAGTATCTAAGCAAGGGTAGGGGAATATCTGGCAGGGAGGCAAACCATGAAAAAGATTCTTTGGGCGCCGATCGTGTTGTTTTTGGCAACGGTTACAGGGCAGGCGGCCATTCGCGGGCGCTACGTGGAGGTCAGGAGCGCAGACGTATGGACGGGACCGTGCTTTGCCAATTCACAGGTGGATTTGCAGGGCAACGAGGCGATTATGGGCTGGAAGGTCACGCACGGCACATGGAAAGGCGTGGACTTGAAGGGTTTGAGCGTGGTCGCCGTGCTGAAGGCTAAAGCGACCTTGGGCGACCGTTACCACGATCCTTACCCGGCAGAGTCCGTGCTCATCGTGGATCAGAGCGCTAATGAAGCGCAGCGCGCCGCGCTCGAGAGTTTCGCCCACGCGCAAGCGGGCCGTCTGCTGGACCACGTGG
>JAKASC010000006.1 GCA_021828245.1 Acidobacteriota bacterium | reverse complement strand
GCACTCCAAGTTGAAGCGGATCTCAAAAATTTCCTGACCCATTTGTCTCATTTGTCTCCACTGTCTCACGCGAACCTGCCACCATAGAAAGTGGTTAGTGACTCGTGCATGGTGAACATGCTGCGTCAATCACTATTCATTGGCCACTAACCACTGTTTTTGACGTGCCGCGCAAATACACAGTGTCGGACAAAGTGCTGGCCGCGAACCGGCGGAATCTTGCGAAGGCTAACGCAGTGCCTGCGGCCATTCGTTTTCGTTCCACTGAGCGCCGGAGGGCGGCAGCGCGAGCGGCTCTCGCAGCCGCACACGCCGCCCGGCGGCGGACCAAGTCGTGCGTAAGCGCAGTTTCCATTGAGCGCAGCCTTGCTTGGGCGGGCGAAGACGCCAACGATTGGAAGCAGCACCAACAACGATTCGAGCGTCTTCTTAACGGCACGAATCCTGGGAGCATGGACCGCCGGATGTCGCGAGCCCTGGCTGAGCTCACTTGGCGCCGCCAGCGCGTCTGGCGCGGCGGCCATCGAAAGGAAGTCCGCGTCTTCTATACCCGGCTCTCCGCCGCCGCCCGTCAATCCGGGCCTTTCACACAGGACCAGGCTCTCGAACTCGCTTCCGACCTGATCCACATCTTCTCTTGCGCCGTCCTGCTTGATCCCACGCTGCAGCGCCTCTTCCGCCGCGCCGCCGGCCTCCTCAAGGTCTATCGCTTTTCTCGCTTCGGGGATTTTAATCCTGCTGACGCGAACGCGGTGAGCGCGCGCACCATTGCCCTGTTCGCCCATCCGGGCGAGGCCATGGGCAATCCCTTTCTCTCTTCCGGCAAAGTCGAGAACAGAATCGGTCGTGGCTTTTCACTACCGATTCCCGTTTCGGTGACCAGTGACGAGCACCAGCGTCTCCGGCATGCCAGCGCCGCTTCGTTTCGCATTGCGCCCCCGCCCTGGATGCTTGCCGACTCCAACGTCACCCTGCCCCACGGTTACGACGAGCACTTCACGCGCGTGCAGGCAGCGTTTCACTGCGACGCGCAGACCCCGGAAGCCATTCGCAACTTGGTCGATCTCATCGCCCGCCTGAGCTGGGAGCGGCTCGGGCTGATGGCCGAAGCGCCAAAGAAAGAATGCGCGTACCTCGAAGCCTTGCTCGGCTCTGCGGCACCGCTCCTGTCTGCGGACAACGAACGAGTTCGTGAGCAACGCACAAATGAGTCGCCGTCATCGTCTTCTTACGCCACGACGCGTGAATGGATGGAAAAACTGCTCGACTTGCTCCGCACTCCACACGAGCTTTGGGCAGTGTTCCGGCAGGCGGCAGGCAAGCTGCACGATGCCCTTGCCCGCTGGCTGGAGGCGGTCTACGGCGCGGCGTTGGCTCAAATTTTCCGGCGCAACCACCGCGAAGAACAGCCCAGCCTGTTCGAAATGCTGGTCGATCACGCGATAAAGCGGCCCAGCAAGGACGGCGACGCAGAGACGGTGACATGCTGTTGAGAAAACGCCCCTCAGCCGCCCTCCTACGTCGGGCACCCTCTCGCCAAGGGCAAGGGTGGCGAGCGGCGCGAGCCGGGTGAGGGGTCTGTGATCCGAAGTTTTCGGGATGGCAGGCTTAGAAACCGTTTTCGGCAACCCGCTTAAATCCGCAATCGAATCGTGCCAGCCAGAGTATAATTTCCGGCTGGAGGAGACACCATGAAGATTACAGCCGTTAAGCTTTATCGAATCCGTTCCGGCACTGAGGGACAGAAGGGAGCCGAGGTAGGCGAGTCGCAGTATTGGGGCGGAGGATGGCAAACGAATTCGCTGATTGCCAACCCCATGTCTCTTTACTCCCGGTACGCGCGGGTGCGAACCCTATGGATGGGGCCCGGCCAGGACCCTTACGCTATCGAGCTGCACACGGATGAAGGCGTCACGGGAGTAGCAGCCAACTATGGCGGCGGCCCTTTCGCCTGCGGGGTGATTCAGAAGCATTTCTCTCGCTTTTTGCTCGGTCAGGACCCCTTCAACATCGAGCTGATTTGGGACCAGATGTATCGCTCGGTAATGCCCTACGGCTTGGGCGGCGTCACTTCGATGGCGATGAGCGGCGTGGATCTGGCGCTTTGGGACCTGGTGGGCAAAGCATTGGGGCAGCCCGTCTACCGGCTCATCGGCGGGAAGACCAAGGAGAGTATTCCTTGTTACGTGACCACGCACCCGGATTTGGCCAGCCATTGGAAGGATCGAGGCTTTCTCGGCGTGAAGATTGCCGCGCCGTGGGGAGTTGCCGACGGCCGGAAGGGATTGCAGCAGATGCAACGGTGCGTGGAGCAAAGCCGGTCGGCAATCGGAGACGACATGGAGCTGATGATCGACTGCTACATGTCGTGGGACCTGGAATTTTCAGCGCGGCTGGCCGAGCGGGTGCGCGACTGTGACGTGAAGTGGTTCGAGGACCCGCTGCCGAATGGCTGGGCGGAGCCGCTGAACGCCGAGTTGCGCAGCCGCATCAGCCCGATTCAGGTGGCCATCGGCAACTTGGAGTTTGACTACAAAGCGTACTATTCCATCCTTTCGCGGCGGGCGTGCGATATTATCCAGCCGGAACTGCAATGGTGCGGAGGTCTCACCGCCGTCCGGCGGATCGCAGCCATGGCGCGGCCCTACGATATTCCGGTTGTGCCGCACGGTTCGGGCGTTTATAACTATCATTTCGTCATCTCGAACATCAACTCGCCGTATGCCGAGTATTTAACCGTGGCTGAAGGGACCGAGGTTCGGCCCATCTTTGACGCGGTGGTGGGAGAGCCCTTGCCTGAGAACGGCCGGCTGACGCTCGGAGATAAGCCCGGATTCGGAGTTGAGTTGAACCCGGACTATCTTGAGCCGTACGCGGGCTGATAAGTCGGCGGCACACGGATACTGTAGCGGCGATCTCTGGACCGTAGGCTTTTCAGCGCTCGTAGAGCGCCGGTGTTCACAAGCAAGTCAAAAGCCAAAACAAAGCGAAGCATGGTCGCAACTTTTAGCCTGCGAGTTTTGACTTTTGACTTGTTTGTGCGCCGCGACGGGTTTCGCCGGCTCGCTCAGGGCGTTCGTTTTAGTTCATGGAGGATCGATGAATGAGTGCTACGACCGTTCTTCGCGGCATTGCCTGGAATCATAGCCGCGCGGTGCCGCCTTTGGTGGCCACCGCGCAGCGCTTCGAGGAACTGCACCCGGGCGTCGAAATCCATTGGGAAAAGCGCAGCCTGAACGATTTTGGTTACGCCGGCGTGATTCCACTCGCGGAACGCTACGATCTTCTAGTGATCGATCACCCGATGATGGGCGTTGCCCGCGAATCCAAGTGCCTCGTCGACCTCGCACCGGCGCTCGATGACTCGTTTCTTAAGGAGCTCGCCTCGGATTCGGCGGGACCCTCGTATGAAAGCTACCTGTACGACGGGAGTCTCTACGCGCTTCCCATCGATGCGGCGGCGCCCGCCGCAAGCTTTCGTCCTGACCTGCTGAAGCAAGCAGGCGTGAACCAGCCCCGCACATGGCGCGACGTGCTCGACCTGGCGCGGAAGGGTTGTGTGGTGATGCCGGGCATTCCCGGGGACGTCTTCCTGAACTTTGTCGCGCTGTGCGTTTCCCGCGGTGGATCGGTGCCCACAAATTCCGAGGAGTTTGTAGACGCACAAATGGGAGAGCGAGGATTGGAAGAATTGCGGGAGCTTGCCGGTTACTTGCCCGCCGAGATTTACGAGTGGAATCCGATCGCCGTGTACGAACACCTGGCCACGAGCGACCGGTACGCGTACTGCCCGTTCGCGTATACCTACAGCAATTATTCCCGCAACGGATTCGGAAGCCATCTGATTCTATTTGCAAATCCAGTTCTGCTGAACGATGGCCGCCCTCTCCGTACCGTGCTGGGCGGGGCCGGCCTCGCGATTTCGGCGCGCTGCGCAGCCAGGGACGTGGCCCTGGAGTATTCAGCTCAAGTCGTGAGCGCCGAGTGGCAGAGAACCCTATATGGACTGAGTGGCGGCCAGCCCGGGCGCCGCAGCGCGTGGCAGGATGAGACTCTCAACCGCATCACAAACGGTTTCTTTGAGCGGACCTTCGAGAGCATCGAAAGAGCATATCTGCGCCCTCGTTATCCGGGATATATCGAGTTCCAGGTGGGGGCCGGCATCCCGGTTGTGCAATACCTTCAAGCCGGTGGTAAGCGGGCCGCGGTGGTGGAGACCATTAACGAACTCTACCGGCAATCGCTGGAGCGAAGACGCGAACAATCTGTATGACGATCAATACTGACTGCCTTAGAGTCGTGATTGTAGGGTATCAGGGCACGGCTTTAGCCGCGCCGCAAGGTACAGCCCTCACTTACCACCCTCACCTCCGTCCCCTCTCCCGCTGGGCGGGAGAGGGGGAACCGCGAAGCGGTGGGTGAGGGCACCCGCCGAAAGCGGGGACAGGTGCGAGGGCAAGGAGGGTGGTGTGAACCCAATAAGTCGTCGGAACTTCTTGCAAGCCACGACCGCCGGACTCGGCGGCTTGGCGCTTGACCGTGCGTGGCCTCTTGAGAGCGGGGAAGCTGGAACCCACCGAAGCCTGCAGGCCCTCCATGAGAAATTCCAGAATCCTGACCGTCGCTACAGCATCCGTCCGTTCTGGTTTTGGAACGGCAAGCTCGAGGGCGCGGAACTGCGGCGGCAGATCAAGCAGATGGTCGATCATGGCGTCTATGGCGCCTACGCTCACAACCGGGACGGCTTGGAAACGCCGTATCTTTCCGAGGCTTGGTGGCAGGCGGTGGGAGAAGCGCTGAAGGCGGCGCGGGAGTACGGGTTTTCGCTCTGCATGGTGGATGAGTTCGAGTGGCCCAGCGGCGAGGCGCGTGACTATTGGTTGCCCGGGAGCAACAAAAGCCGGGTCGTTGCGGCCAACCCGGAGTTTCACATGCGCCGGCTGCGTGCTCGCAAAACCACCGTTCGCGGCCCTCAGCGCGTTCGCGTGGCGCTGCCGCAGGGAACGATAGCCGTGGTAGTTGGACGGCAAACTGGCCAGGAAACGCTCGACGGGGAAAGCCTGAAGAAGTTACCAACCGAAAGCGGCGCCACGGAAGTTGAGTGGGACGCTCCGGAAGGCGATTGGATCGTTTTCACCTATGCGGTGGAAAAGGCCATCGGCCAGCCGGATCACGGAACCGTTGATTTGATGAGCCGTGAAGCAATCGCGGAATTCATCAAGATTTATTACGACGAATTCTACCGCCGTTACGCAGAATACTTCGGCAACGCCATGCCCGCCACTTTTGCAGACCACGAGGGAGACTACGGAGCGAAGCTCCCGTGGACGCCGGCTTTGTTCGATACCTTCCAGCGCCAGGCGGGTTATTCCCTGGAACCTTACCTCCCCGCGCTGACCTATGACATCGGCGAAAAAACCGAGAAGGTGCGGTGCGACCTCCTCGACACGGTGAGCGCGCTCTATTCCGACAGTTTCTTCAAGCAGGTCACGGATTGGTGCCACCAGCACAAGATTGAGCACTCGGGGCACGTCTGGGAGGAATCATTGATCTTCGGGCCGGCGGAGCAAGGCGATTTCTTCCGCATCCTGCGCTCGCTCTCGAACCCGGGCTGCGACACGCTGGTGGAGTGGGGCAGGCAGTCCGTGTGGCTTAAGGAAGACGCTTCCGTGGCGGATTTCGAGGGCCGCCATGTCGTGTGCGAGAACCAGGGCGTTCAGGGCGAGAGCTCCTACCTGAGTCCTGAAAAGATGAGGCGCGTTTCCAACTGCCTGGGCGCCTGGAACATCGGCGAGTTCATTCCACACGCGTTCGACTACGACCTATCGAGGATCAATTTCCCGCCCGATTGGTTTCGCAGCCAGCCATATTTGCCCTGGTTCCGGGCGTATGCGGACCAGATGCGGCGGATCAGCTTCATGAACTGCGACAGCCATCACGTCGCGGACGTCCTTCTCCTTTATCCGCAGGTTTCCATTTGGGGTCAATCCGCCCCGGCTTTCCGGACTGAGAACTTCAGGCAGCTCTTGAACAACTCTTTCTGGAGCGATGATGCGGTTGATACCAACGAACAATACGCGATGCTCAAGCTCCGCTTGACCGAGGAACGGCTGGATTTCAAGGTGGCGGATGACCACTACATGGCTGAAAGCCGGAGTGAGGGCAAGTTGCTGCAGATCAGAGATTCACAATTCAGCGTCTTGGTCCTGCCGCCGATGTCAACCATTCGAAGGGCTACGGCGGAACGCGTGCGGGACTTTTTCAAAGCCGGCGGAAAGGTGATCGCGCATCGGCGGCTGCCGATGATCTCGGCAGAATCAGGCCGGAATGATCGTGAGTTGGAAGCAATCTGGAAGGAGACGTTCGATAGCCGCCCCACGGTGGAACCATACCGGCTGAAAGAGAATTCCAACGGCGGCAGGGCGTACTATGTGCCGGGTTCCGTTCCCGATGTATTGGAAGCTGTTCGCGAAGTGATCGTAAACCCGGACGTCGAGGTGATTGATGGTCCCACCGATCACCTTTACGTCCTCCACAAGATCAAGGACGGTATCGATTTCTTTTGGGTCGTTAACGACACGGACAAACCTCGCGCCAATGTTTTGCGACTTCGCGCGAAAGGCCGGCCGGAACGATGGGATGCACATACCGGGCAGAGCTCTCCGCTCTTTTACCAGACGGCGGGAGAGCGGACAGCGGTTCGGCTAAGTCTTGGGCCTTGGGATGCTGCTTACGTTGCGTTTGACAGCGAAGGGCCGGTGCAGCCTTTGGCGCTGACGTCCACCAACCTGGAGGAACTCTATATTTCTGCGGCCAACGACAACGAGATCACCGTCCATGGCCGGGCGCCTGCAAAACCTAATGATTCCCTGTTTGTCGTCCTCAGCGGCGGGCAGCATCAATATCGAGGCGAGTACACGCCGAACGCGGCGAAGCCATTGGAGCTTGGCGGCGAGTGGAATGTGACCATCGAGGACCCGCTGATTTCGCTTCCCTACGCTTTCGTCGTTGACGATCCGAAGAATCGGGGACTCCGCGAGCGATGGTACAGTCAAAGTGCCGGCCGACTGGAGTGGAATCTCTCGTGGCTTTCACCGATGAACCGGTCGATTCGCGAATGGAACGTGATGGGTCCGTTCCCCATTCCGGCAGATGAACGACTCGATCGGACCTATCCGCCCGAGCGCTCGATTGATTACGGCGCAGTGTACCATGGAGACAAAGACCGGCTGCTTCAATGGAGGCAAATCAACGCGGCGGACTACAGAATTGGACACTATGGAGGAAACTGGACCTTAGGAACCATCGAGGTTGTCGGCGGACCTTACGCGCCGGAAAACTTCATCGTTGACTATGTTGAGCCGCTTCGCGTCGAGCCGCTCGAAGGCACAATCTACGCTCAGACCAACGTTTATAGCCCTGCAGAAACGGACGCTGTGATGGTGCTGGGGACTGCCAGCCCACGCGCCGTTTTTTTGAACGGTGCAAAAGTGTATTCGCGCTGGCTCCGGCCTTTGTATTTCCAGTTCACGGACGGGTTTGCTGCTCGCATCCCCATCCATTTGCAATCCGGTTGGAACAGCCTGCTGCTCAAGTTCCTCCATAATCCCGATGATCCGGAGCCTGGCAGCTTTACCTGCCGCATCGACCGCTCCGATGGATCGTCTATTCCGGGCTTGATCGCGTCCTCGCGCGTCTCGAATACCGCAGACGACCGGACCGGATATCGCTGGCTGCGCTTTCAAGTGCCTGTTGTGGCGAGCGCGCTCCGAATACCGGCGATGCGATCTCCATGGATCGCTTTTGTGGACGACGCGAGAGTGGCTTCGTCTTCTGAAATTCCGTTGCCCAACGGCGCGAAGAGCGTCACCCTGCGGGTGGCGGCCAGTGAGCCGCTGGAGTCTCCTTTCGCCTTCTCCACGCGGACGTCATCCCTTCCGCTGGGAAGCTGGAAAGTGCCGGGTATGGAATATTTTTCGGGACGCGTCATTTACGAAAGGACTGTCTCCGTGCCGTCAAGCTTGCTTTCCGAGGACGTGCTCCTCGACTGCGGCGAGGTTGGGGTCGTCGCCGAGGCGTGGATCAACGGGAATTCGGTGGGATCGCGTCCGTGGCCGCCGTATGTTTTCGATGTGACCCGGCACCTTCGCCCCGGAACGAATCACATCAAGCTTCGAATCGCAAACGCCGCCGCCAACGCGCGCGCCGCGGGCATTTATCACCAAATCCTCGAATACATCGACCGCGACGGATGGGTTGGTCCCTGCCGCCTGGTCCCTTACGTGAACCGGAATATCCGGTGTCAGCGCGTTTAGGAGCCTCTTTCAATCGCGTGGATAATGCCGCGAATGTAGCCCAGTGCCAAGGCCATGCCCGCGTGCCACGAAGCCGCGCACGCCATCTGAGGAGTGTGGTCCGGGATGATGACACCGTCATAGCCATTCCGATGATAAATGCGCAGCGCCTTCACGATGTCCACGTCGCCTTCGTCGATGAAAACTTCGTGATAGTGCGGTACCTTGCCGCGCACGTTGCGAAGATGAACGTAGGCAATAGCCTTCTGGCGGCTCAAGCGGTCGATGGTTTCGTAGACGTCCCCTTCGCTCATCTCGGCCGTGGTTCCCTGGCAAAACTCAATCGAGTTGTAGTAGCTGGGCACGACGTCCAGCAGCCGCTGGAACAGATGAGGCTGATAGACCAGCCGCCCATAGCCGCGCAAAGCGGGCATGGGCGGATCATCTGGGTGAGCCGCCAGCCGCACGTCTGCCTCTTCGGCCACCGGCACCATTTCCCGGAGAAATCCGGTCAGTCGCTGCCAGAGTTGGTCGGAAGTCACGGGCCCGATAGTTCCGGGCGGCGCGTCAGGGTCATAGATCATGTTCCAGATTTGGCCGTTAGGAATGGCCGTCTCCTTCGGCCCATCTTTTCCGAGAAATCCGACGGTTTCGGCGCCGCCGCGCGCAAACGGGCCCACCACGTGTCCCCAGACGCCGGAAATGCTGAAGTTGTATCCCAGCACAGGAATTCCTGCTTTCCCCATGTTGCGGATGATGGTTTTCAGATTCTCCATCTGCTCGCGCTTGCGCGGCCCATCAAGCAGAACGTCATACCAATGCGAAGGGTCGAGATTTTCAATCGCTGCCAGCTCCAGGCCTTCTTTGTTAACGGCCGCTTTCAACCCTGCCAGATCTTCATAGGACCACAGATGGTCACGATTGTCGGAAACGCCCCAGCACTTTTGCCCGTCCGTGGCTGGAAGCCTCGGCCCTTCGTGAAAATAATCCACCCAGTGCGCCACGATGTGCGTGGCTCCGGCCTGTTTGGCAAAGCGAAGATTCTCGTTCGTCAGCATGTGACGATAAAGCCCAAGACCCAGTTTCATGGCGTCACTCCTTCATCGGAATTCAGCTTCTTCCGAAGGTTTCGATCTATTTCCCTGATCCACCGCTTCGCGGTTCCTCCTCTGCCTTTGGGAGAGGGGATGGGGATGAGAGCGGAATCGCGCCTCCGGGGACGGCGAACACCTTCGGGATTCGTTCCGATGCCGGCGGTAGGGGCGGAAACTTCGCATGCGGCTCCGTTTGATACCAATAGGCAACGGAGTAGAAATCGTCCGAGCGGTTATTGCCGGTGCCGTGCTCGATGGTGAAGCGGATTGATTCGTCGAAGGTCAGCGGAGCATCCAGGTGCCAGCGGTACAAACACCACCGCCCTCCGATCGAAAATGGATTCACCACAAAGGGCACTCCGTTATAAGGATAGTGAAACGGCTTGCCGTCAAAGCCCCAGGCGCCGTTGTAATAATCCTCAGAGCCTGTGCCGTTGGTCACGGGATTCGGGCTTCCATCGACAAAGAGCATGTCATCGCCTTCGCCCCACCAGCCGTTCTGATTCAAAACGACTGCCTGCGTCACGCCGACGAGGTGCCCGCGTCCGGTCGCTTCCATGAAGACATAATTATTTGTTCCGTCAAGGTTCTTCTGCACTGCGGTTGTCCAGCCCGGGCACGGCGCCGCCTGCCGGTATTGAGCGTGGAAGTAGCCGATGTTCGCCGGCAGGCTGGGGAGAACTTGATAGTCAATGTTCCAGTAGAAAGCCTCCACCGGTTTTTCGCTTTCACTTGTGACCGTAATCAGCCCTGCCTCCCGAAACGGCATTGGAAAATAGGCGTTGAGGGCCTTTACCGGTGCGACGGTCAGCAGGGCAGATTTGTAAAGAAAGTATTCTCCCAGGTTCAAGCCGAAAAAATCCCCCAGAGGTACTTCCACGCTGGGCGCGGCTTCCCCATCCCAAAACATGCGAACGACTAATCTTTTCAGATGCTGGGGGTCTGGAGATGCCACCGTGATCCATATATGGCTGACCATGCCCGGCCCGGCGTGTCTGAGCAAGGTCAGAGTGTCTCCAGGTTCTAGCCGGCGATAATCCGCGTTGCCGCCGGTGCGGTCGTAACTGGACGCTTTCGCCGTGCGATAGTTACGCAGCAGCGCAAGCTTCATCTCCTGCGGGTAGGCTGGCTCCGCGTCCGGAGTTGGAGCAGCTTGTGACCTCCCGGCGATTCCCAGGAAAGCGGCCGGCCCGGCCCCCAGCATCAGCAGGCGCCGGCGGGATAAAGAACTTTCGTTTGCCACGAGTCAACCCTCCACTTTATGTTGCTAATCAGGCCAGAAGTATGTAGACATAACCGAGCTACAGGGCCGGATACTGAGGATCGGGCATGAGAAAGAATCTTTGAACCACGCCCGGCGATTTCTGGAGGCTGCGCAGCCGAGGGCCGAGATAGCTTCTCAGATGATCGACTCCCTGCAGGAGGGCATGCCCGACCCCGTGGTGCTTGACGTGATTCCACACCGGTTCGTCCGGATGCAGTTCCGGCGAGGAGGGCGGCAGGTAGAAGAGCCGCAGCTTTCCCTTCGTCGAGGCGACGTAGGCACGAACCGCGCGAGACCGATGAACCGGATGGCCGTCCACGATCAGAAAAATCCGCTGCGGGAGAGGGGGCATCAACCGCTTCAGAAATTGCACGTAGCGCGACGCGTTGAGCTTGCCTTTCACCACCATGAAGCGCAACTCGCCGCGGGCGCTCACCGCCGCAATCAGGTGCATGCCAAAACGCTGCCCGGTCGCCGGAACCTGGGGCGTCTGTCCACGCACTCCCCCTGTCGTGCCGGGGTGATAATCCGAGCGCACCCCGGCTTCGTCACCGAAGAATATCGCGGCTCCGGCCCGCTTCGCCAACGCTCGGATGGCCGGATCTTCATGCCCGCGCCACGGCTCGACCCGTTCCGGGTTCTCTTCCCAGGCTCGCCACAGCGGACGCTGGCAGGTCAAGCCCAACGGTCTCAGCAGCCGCCCCACGCTGCTCACGCTCACCTTCAGCCCAAACCGCTCTCGCCAAAGCGCCTGGATCATCCACCGCGTCCACAAGGCGAACTCCAACCGAAACTGCAACGGCTTCTTCCCCACCACCGTTCGGTAGAGCCATCGCCTCTGGGCTCCGCTGATCTTGGTCGGACGCCCGGCCAACGGCCGCGCCTTCAGCCCGCCCCAGCCACCGGCTCGATACCGGACCAGCCAGTTGTATATGCAAGCGCGGCTGAAACCCAGGG
Organism: Acidobacteriota bacterium; assembly: GCA_021828245.1. Taxonomy (GTDB): domain Bacteria; phylum Acidobacteriota; class Terriglobia; order UBA7540; family UBA7540; genus JAKCCV01. Next base: position 13,283 of record JAKASC010000006.1, on the reverse strand, counting down.
TCTGGATCCCGACCTCCGGACTTTCACCAGCCTGGACGCGCTCCACCGCGCGCGTCCGAATCTCTTCCAGCGTCTTGTGATCCAACTTCCGGGCGTCTCGCTTGGGCATGCCGGAAGTATAGTCGATAGCCCCCTGTTAGCTCTACTTACTTATGCGCGGCTTAGTAACTTGGGCTTCTTGGTTCCATACTCTCTTTGAGTTGAACATTATTCCTCACTCCTTCCTTAATTCAAGTCAAATCACCAGCTCAGGCCACCTGGATGCAAGGGACCTAGTGAGAACGATGAGTTCGCCGTTCCGATCCGCCTCAATCGCGTCCGTCGCAACGAAAAATGTTGGAGCGTGTGTGGTGAGTTGGTTGTATACCGCCCCGAGGGTTACCCTCGCCCATTAACACGGATTCTGTCTCTGCGTATCCCGTAATGGCGAACCACAACTACTTTAGCCGAAATTATCCCCAAAAGGACGTAGCGATAGAACCGCTTTCTCATAACGATGTCAAGAACTACTTTTGAGTTAAGCAACAATAGAGGAATCACGATCTCGCGTGAATTTCTTGGCATGTTTTCAGCCGCTGCTAGCTTCCGATAAGCGGCACGACCCAAAGGTTTCTACAACCCCACCTTCGCCGCGGCGTAAATAACAGCCCACGTAGCCCCTTTCCAGGACTTCCGACTACATGTCGTCTCCATGGTGGCAGCCTTGTTCCCATCGTTCGCTTAGGTATTCTCGGAACGATTCCACCCTTCCTGACCGAGAAGCTCGCGGCAGGTATTGCGGAGTTCGGGACTCACATTCGCGACAATCAGATACCGATCCCGAACCGTGGTAAAGGTTACCGGCAGGGTGAAACGATTCGTACGGCATTCGTCAATCCGACAATCAACAAGGTTGGGAGCCGGCGCTTCGTTGGGCGTCACCGATGCACTGGACCCTACGAGAGGCGCACCTGCTCTTGCAGGCTCGGACCAAGGTCTTGAACAATGAACTGGAAGAAGTCTTTCAACTGTGGTATCCGTTGTGGCGAGTCGAAGCGAAAGCGGCGTCACCACCCTGTTTCTGTTGCTCTCGGCGACAAAAGCCGAGTGGTCGATTCTGAGTCCGTGGCACTTTAGTTGTGTATTCTAGGTATCGAGACGTGTTAAATGTAACCGATGAGGATCTGTCGAGACATTCAAGAACGTAACGCACAGCGAGGTCTGAGGCATCACCTGACTCCGTCGCCCGGAGGGGGTTGCACTGAGTTGCCAGCCTCGATGAGCACATCTTCAAGCCAGCGAGAGGCGCCACTGTCAATCTGATGGAAAGTTGAAGCAAGCTATCTTGAAACGAATTCAGCATCAACATCGGGTGCGACCGCACGCGTGAGAATCCAACCGAAAACTTACAACCTTTTCATGAAATTCGTGGGCGGGCTGGGCGGGCTGCTCTACGGCATCGATGTGGGCATTATCGCCGGGGCCTTACCTTATTTGGAAGCAACTTCGGGGCTGAATGCAGGGCAGATCTCGTTTGTTGTTGCCGCCGTGCTGTTAGGCACCGTCATTTCGACTCTATTTGCCGGTTTGCTGGCTGATCGTATTGGACGGAAGCCTCTGATGATCCTCAGCGGGGCGCTTTTTGCCGCCAGCATTCCCGTCATCGCGCTCTCGCACGGGTATCAACCCTTGATCCTCGGGCGATTGTGCCAGGGGATCAGCGCCGGACTGATCGGAGTGGCGGTGCCGTTATATCTAGCCGAGTGCCTAGCGCCGGAGGACCGCGGCCAGGGCACCGCGATGTTTCAATGGCTGCTCACCATCGGCATCGTGGCGGCCGCGTTGGTGGGCATGTATTTCAGTTTGAGGGTGGAAGAAGTCGTCAAGTTGGGCAATCCGAAGTTGCTGTTTGCCTATCAGGACCGTGCCTGGCGGAGTATTTTCTGGGTTTCACTGCCGCCGGGTCTGCTCTTCGTGCTGGGCAGCCTTGGCGTGGCGGAATCGCCGCGCTGGCTGTTTAGGCGCGGTCAAGCGCAGCGTGCCCTGGAGGCGCTTTTGCGCTCGCGCTCTTCCGAACAGGCCCGGCTGGAATTGAAGGAGATGGAGCGCAATCAGGCTTCAGAAAGAATCAAGGCGGCTGGGAGACAAGGCACGGAGAGGCTGCTCCAGCGCAAATATGCACTGCCGTTTCTGCTGGCTTGTTTGATCTTGGCCTTGAATCAGACTACCGGCATTAATTCGATCATCGGCTACAACACCGCCGTCCTGATCCAAAGCGGGTTGTCCGACGTGCAGGCGCACTGGGGTTACATCATCTTCACGATGGTACAGGCGTCGGCGACCGTCGTGGGAATGTTGCTGGTCGATCGAAAAGGGCGCAAATTTCTGCTCTCACTGGGCACGGCAGGAATCGTGGCGTCATTGGTGATGACAGCCTTCTTATTCCATCGCAGCGAGCGCCATCGCGTGGACGTCCGCCACGCCATCCAAACGATGGTGGATGGGCGGACGCAGTTGGCTTTTCATTTCACACCGGAACTGGAGCGGCAGTGGCTGAACGAAGCCGGGCATGCAGATTTGGCCGGAGAGCCTGCCACCCTGACCGTTATTTATTCTTACGGTGGTTTCAGCGCGGTCACGCCGGCGGCGCTCTCCAATCATCCTCTCGCGTCGCCCGTCGAGCTGAACCCTTCAAGCTGTATTCCCGCCAATAAAGTATTAGCCTTTTTCTCCAACCCGTTCGGAAGTCTGGAGCGGGCGCGCACCGCTCCCTTGCGCATCAAGCATGCGTTGATCACGCCATTACCGAGCGAACAGAATGGCTGGCTGGTAGCACTCACTCTCTTTGCTTTTGTTGCATTTTACGCGCTGGGACCTGGCATCTGCGTCTGGCTTGCCTTATCGGAGCTGATGCCGACCCGGATCCGCTCCAACGGCATGAGCGTTGCGTTAGTGATTAACGAGGCCGTTGCCACTTTTCTGGCTGCCATCTTTCTGCCCACCGTGGGCCGCTATGGCTATACCACCATGTTCCTGCTTTTCGCGGGATTCACCGTGCTTTACTTTGTCAGCGTCGCGTTCTTGCTCCCGGAAACCAAGGGCAAGACCCTGGAAGAGATCGAGGCTTCTTTTTCACGCGCGGCGGGCGTCCAGCCCTAGAAGCTGTTTCAAAACCTATTCACCGCATCGGGTGCTCGCTGTAGAGGCGGCTTTACGGCGCCAATTTGGGGTGGCGGGAGAAACCCGCTGCTACCCAACGCGCGCAACCCAAGGTTTTGAAACAGCTCGTAAGACGCCGTTCAATGCCGTCGCGTAGCCGGGCTTATTTATCGCGAAGTCGTCAGTTCCTCTAAACCACTCCGTAGAGCCAACGAGCCTTGAGTTCCTTCGTTGCGTGAAAGACCAAGGCGCTTTCTTCGCGCCGGAACGGAATGGGCTCGCCGCGACTACCCGGTTTAGGCCCTTCGGCATATAGGGAGAGCCCGCGTGGCAATCCCATGGCTGGAATGCGTACTTGTCCCGTCCCGGACGCTTGGATCTGCATCACCGCGCCGGTTTGGACACGCCGTTCCCGAGCGACCGGCGACCAGCCGACTATGTCCATATCGCGATCAGCAAAGACTGTCCTTCGTCCATCAATCGTAATCTCGTGGCACTTTCGGCCGGCAAAGGCGACGAGATTTCCTTGCTCGTCGACGCGGAATGCCACCGCGTGCTCCCCATCGTAACTGACGACATGCCCCTCCACGTGGAATTCGCGAAGGCGGATTGACGGTGAAGGCAGCGGATGGCGCGCCAGGTAGGCGCGGTCCTGCTCAACGTTCCGAGCAAACCCTCCGCTCCACCCTTCTTCCACGTCACGCAGGTGCGGCGCTAACGCCACTGCCCCGTTTGGAAACCGGCAAGCCAGGTAAGCTCCAGTGCGTGAGATGTGCTCCGTGTTATCGTTGATGCCGGCGAACTTTTGCGTCGAGGGATACGTGCCTAGCGCGGCCAAGACCTCATACCAGTTTCGGGTGTCGTAGCCGAGGCTGCTGGATTGGTCATCGCGCGGGCGGTAGCCAAGAAAGGTCGCGCTGCCACGCTGTGTGCCTACGACCCAATCCTTAACGCGGGCCGCAACGGTCGTCCCCGGCCGAGGCCGCACGGGGTACATGTGATCCACCAGGAAATCGGTCAGAATCACCTGGGGTTTCACCTTGCTCAAAGCTCCCTCAAAGCGTAGCAGATTGCCCGGGGCAGCAATTCCGTTAACATTGACCCGCGACCATGGCACTTCCGCAGCGCCCAGTAAATAATCGACACCGAAGATTTCCTGCCAGTCATCCAGCGCACTTTCGCCCTCAAGATTCAGGAACGGAGGCGGACCAGACCAGATCAGGCGGCCGCCGTTTCCGACAAATTCCTCCATAAGAGCAAGGAGTCGCGCGGAGGGGAAGGGCTCGAACAGCGCCACGAGGGTGGTGAATCGCCGTCCCGCCATCTCGATTGTCTTGCCATTGACCTTTCCGCGCTCAAGCAACTTGGCCGCAGTGACGTAATCGGTGTAGCCGTATTGCGTCATCCAACTGCCGAATCGTTCTTCCGCTGCCACCAAATCGAGCGGATACAGCATCAGAACGTCAACGTTGCGATGCTCGGCGCCTTGAACTGCGCCGTAGAGTTCAGGTATTGACACCACCCCATACGTTTCCTCGAGTGCCGTCCGGCGCTCGCTCACGGCCGCCGGCATGCCCCAGTGCGCCGCATACGAATAAGGCACGTCGTTGAGGATGCCTGTGGAGACAGCCATCGCCAGAGCAAAATAATCGCGATCCAGCCAGCCGCCCTCCGCGTAGTCGTTGCCGTTGCCGGTAAGAAAATCACCCCACTTGAAGTAGTCATAGCAGGCGGAGGCCGCCTGCTGCACGGTGTTCGACCAAAGGAAATTCGAGGTGTACTCATATTGTGCCCGCCATGGGTCGCTCCCTCCGATTCCCCAGTAATCGATGGTCGGACTTTCCGCCCAGGTAGCGTGAGCCCGCGCTTCGAGACGATGCCCCATCTTACCCTCAGCGTAACGCTTGGCTTGAGCGAACAGATCCACGACGCCATCCTGCAGGAGGTGATAGTACCGCGCACGGAAAAGAGCGGGGTGTTGCACTTCATCGGTCGCCGCCCCGAACGATTGCATGAAGCCCTCTTTGGCGCTCAGGTCGTTCGACCAATCCGCCTGACCGTGGACAAAATAGATCAGATACTTTGCAAAATCCCCGTATTCCGACCCGTAGAGGGCCGCAAACTTCCGCGCCAGCCACGGACTGACGTAGCGCAAAGCAAATTCGCCGTGATCGTGGTGATGGAAATAAGACCAGTCCTGCTGGATGTGCATCTCATCCGAATAAAGCCCATTCAGGCGAATGCCGGCCGCGGCGTAACGGTCGATCAGCTTGGTCATGAAGGGCAGAGCCTTCGGGCTGAAGTAGTCCATTTCCGGCGTCCGATACAATTGCACCACTAGCACGCGATCGCAATCACCCCGCGAGATTGTCCCCTTCCCATGAACGCGGATCCTTACTGCACGGTATTCGCCGGATCGGGAGATGAGGTTGTCCATGGACTCGACGTCTACGCCCTCTTTAATTTCCACAATGTCTGCAGGATTGACGGCGCGATAGGGCGCCTGCGGAACCTGGGTTTCGTGGAACGCGAACACTCGCACGCCGGCATTCTCGACGTTGATAGGGCCCTTGTTATTGACCCAAACCTGCTGACGCCAGAGTTGGACGCTGAAGGCTCCAGTCTTGGGATCGCGCACTCCTTTCCGATAGTGCATCCAGATGCCGGACTCGCCGGTACGCGCCACATAGCCCTTACCCAATTCGAGTGGCGAAAGCACGCTCAATTCAAGCGCAAGCCCGTACTTGCCCGCGAAGCGGCCGACGGCAGCTACTTTCTGGATGTATTCTTCTGTATCCGGCATCAGCCGCCGGGGAGTATTCTGTCCCGGACGATACTGCGCGAAGAATTGATCGAAAGCGACCGTTAGCGTCCGCTCGCCCCGCGCCTGTGCACGCTCGCATATTTGCCGAAGGCTTTCGTAGCGGGGTGTGTGGGAAAGGGCGAGGTTAAGAACCTTGTCCGGGTTAGCGGCTAAGGTTATGAGTTCCTCGTCGCGGACGAGAATGATGGTGGAGTGCGGAATGGCAAAAGCCCACGGCCCCGGATACGTAAGCAGTTCGCCGCGATACACATTTTCCGGTACGCCCCCGCCCGCCTGCTGATTGGCTGTTACGGGTATCGCGGAAGCGGGCGTTCCTCGTGGTCCACGCACGCCTCGCCCGCCGGTCTCCGAAGAAGGTTTTGACCATCCCAGGGATGACAGTAGGCCGAGCCCTAATCCCTGTAGTACGTTGCGTCGATTGATTCCCACGTCACTCTCCTCTTGAGGGAGGGTGTTCCCTCCTCACCGTTTGAAACTTGCGACGCCGAGGGAGTCTACGCTTGGACACTACCGAATACGACGAACAGCGCCGACAATCCCTCTATTCGCACTTCGCGCCCGTTAAAGGGTTTAATTTCTCCCGTGCGCGGATCCCAAATGCTCGCACCCCCGGTCGCTCGAAACTTGATCTGATGCTCGCACGGCCCCTCAGCCATATTGATCAGGAAATAGATCTCATGGCCGCCTTTCCGCCGGTGCAGATAGTAGAATTTCGAATCGGGCCGATCGAGCACGAGATCGGGCTGCCAAATCTTTCGAATCCCCTGAACCAGTTCCTCCGGCGTCGCCGCCACCGGGACCGCCGCCAAGGCCTGTTTCAACGCCTGACTTCTGCCGCGTTCCATGGAGGTAGTCGGCAGTGCGCCGCAGGCGATCACGTGGCCTCCGGCGTGACGAAAAGCGACCACTTTCTCCGCAACGGCATAGCGCATCGTCGTGGACCGAGGGATCACCAGAACGCTGTAAGCTTCATCCGCCAAGTGAAGCTTGCCGCCGGAGACTTCTGCCGTCACAAAGATTTCGTCGTCGAGATAGTCAAAATCCATTTGGCTGCGAAGAAGTTCAATCGACAGCGCCGAAAAATCGTCATCGAGTTTTGCTGCCACCGGATTCTTCTTCCGGTAGTCTTCATAAGGCATTCCCACCCGAGCCGGAACGTAGTTGGCCCAGATGCTTGTCTCCGGAACCAGCACCCCGAGGTCCGCCACATGCGCGCCGCCGCTCAGCATCGACCGGAGCCGCGCCAGATAGGTAGCAAAAAACGTCGGGTCTCGATAGAACTCGTCATGAGTGGTTTCGAGCGCGTTTGGGGGAATCGTCCGGCGTGCGTACTGGTGGCTCATTGGCAGCAATTCCGTCACCCCGGCGACGTATTCCCAGTTGGCCGTGGCCACCATCTTTTCAAGGGTCATGGTGGGCCCGGACGCGGCAAAGCTTTCGCTCATGACGTCGGACCGGCCACGAGTGTGCGCCGCCGAACTGATGTATTTCGGTACCCACACTCCGCCGACTCCCGTCATGGTGTGTTCCAATGAAGCAAGGTTCGGACGCGGGCCGATCAAATCAACCCCGGGAATGTGCTCTCGGGCAGCAGCGCGGATCAAGCTTCCCGTGAACATTAGGTGGGTCATCAACCACTCCTCCAGCAGCATGTGGCCAGTAGAGGAGATGTTGTGCTGCGCGCACCAGTTGAAGCGCTGATCGAAGTATCCCTCCATCACCAGCTCGCAAACCACTTCCCAATAATCGCACCGGACATTCACCGCTTCCGGGCCGGCGTCCTTCACCAGGCACGGAAGCAAAGGAAGCAAGTCATAACCCTTCTTCGTGTAAAAATATTCCGGGAAGCCATCCACCCACGGAAACAACGGGCGATGATTCTCGGCTTTCTCACCGGAGTTCCAATAGCCCGCCACGTGCAGACACGGTTCATCCGTAAAAATCGCTTCGATTTCTTTGCCAAAGTGCCGTCCCACGGTGCGGGCATAACCTTCATATGTTGAGGAGATGAACTCCCGGCCCGCGTCGGCGTCCATGAGATTCGAAAGCGGCAGCTTCAAGCCATCTCGTCCTTGAGCAATTGTCGCTAGCGGATCACCGACCCGCTTGATATAGGTACCGCCCCCCACCGTGGCAATCACTGCGCCACCTTCCGCCATTTGTTCCGCCACAACCGGGTCGTCTACGGTAAAGGCTCCATCGTTAACAGGGCCTTGATCATATTCGAGCCCGGTAACGACATACTTCGGGTGGTGTCGAAGCACGTAGCCGCCCGCCGAAGTGCTCGGGTACCCGGCTTCGTCATAAAGCCAAATACGGAAATCCTGGCGGATTGCCTCCTTGATCGTCATGTGGGTCAACTGCCAGAATTCGGGCGAAAGGTATTCACACTTGAGGAGGGGAGCATCGGGTAGCAGGCAGACGCCGCCGATACCAAGTTTTTTAAGGTCGGCTAGATCAGTCGCAATCTTTCCGCCATCGGGACGTGGCGGAAAATACCACGTAATGGGCCGAACGTGGCGGGGTGGAGATTCAAATTCTTCACGGGTCGGGAATCCAACCTTGCGAACGGAAACAGTAGCAGATAGGAAAGCCTGCTCGGGACCGATGCCATTCCCTTGACTGGATGGGGCTGGGAAATCTGCCTTCCCTGGAGATTTTGCGATGCCAAGAGCTGAGAGCGCGCCCGAGCCTAATCCCTTCAGTGCGTTACGTCGACTATGCCACACTCCCAACTCCCTGACCCAACCTTGGCCGAATCCTGCTGTGCCTGAGCCGTGCTTGCTCCCGCTTTGCGGCGGCGAGCGTGCTCGCGGCCCAAGCTCGTCTTCCCGCGCCCAGCAAGCCGCCCGGAGAGAAGACGGCGTCAAGCCGCCACAGTCCAGTGCCTCCAGCATTAAAAGACTTACCAGTAGCTTGGCTCATCTAGTGCATATCCTTCCGCCATCTTCAGCGAGCTTCGGACTACGGTTCACGGACAAGCTCTAATTCTATGCCTTGATAATGAGATCGTGGAGACAAGTAAGACAGTTTTTTCTTGTCCGGTGTGTGAGCCCACAAGGAAGGCTCGCGTTAAACTCCCTTCTTCGGCGGAATGTTGCGCACGACCTTGAATTCGGCGGGAGGCTGTTGGGATATAAGGCTTGGCCCTTTCTGCGGGGTGCTGACCAATACCGAGAAATCGATGGAGTAGACTTCGCCCGGATAGGATGTCAGCCCATCTGCCGACACATTCGTTTTGCCCAGCGGCGGGTTGCCGGAAATGCCGACTCCCCGGCGATAACCAGGAAAAGTGCCGAACGCTTCGTGAAACCCCACGGGCGTCGTGTAGAAGATGCCGAGATTATCGCCGGTATCGATGTTCGCGATCCACCCTTTGGATGTCAGCCGTTGCTGCGGCCAATGCGGCTTCGCGGCGACCAGCTTGACGGGCCATCTCGTGTTTTTCTCTTGGCGGCTTGTGGGCCGCGGATGGCTATAGGGCGAGGTCAGAGGGTACATGAAGGCGTCAGTGCGGTCCGAGTAAAGGGTAGGCACCTCCGTGCTCATAAGGTAGGTCTTCAAGTCGTGGTTGCGGAAGGTGTAATGAAAATGGGCAACCCCTTCAGAATTGATGCGAACGTCTTCGACGTACACCCAATGCGTAGGATTACCCGTGTCGTAATCCCACGGCTTGATGATTGCATGAAAATGATCGCGGGTCGAAGTCCAGTGAACCACAGGACTGCCCTTTTCGGGAAACACGATTCCTTTGGGATGCTGATAATACGCCTGGTACCCCTCCGCACCGGCCTGCGTGGGGTTGATTATCAACTCGCGCCGGCCTGCGATGTCTAAGCTAAGAAACTGATCCGTTTGCAGCTCCCGGCCCACATCGTTGAAATCCACAATGTTGAGGCCGCCGGCAACATTCTTATTGGCGATCCCGACTACCACGGCGCCCCAGGCAAGATTGAAAGTCACCGAGAGGCCACCATTAGAGATGGTCACATTCTTCGACGCGGGCGGACGCGGCCAGTGCTGGGCCAACCAACCGCTGAAGGCGTTGACTTCCGTACTGGCGACGACGAAAAGCGTTGCGGCTAAAGCGATTGCTAGCGATGCTTGCACACGCCGGATGCGGCTGCGATCACCTCGCATACTTTCGTCCCCTTCAAAACATGAATTTGAGGGCTAATTGAAATGTTCGTGGCGCGTTAGCTTGCCCTCCGATGACGCCGAAGCCCGGCGTGCCCAAAGCGGTGTCCGGGCCTCCGAATATCGGGACATTGGTGAGGTTGAACGCTTCAGCGCGAAACTGAAGTTGATACCTTTCCTTAAATGTGAAGTTCTTGAAGAGGGAGAAGTCCAGGTCTCGCGTCCAGTCCTGGCGAACAGCGGTCTCCGTGCGGCCGAGGTTCCCGAACGTGAAGTTCGCGGGCTGAGCGAAAGCTGCCGTGTTGAACCACTCGTCAATGCTTTGCGTGAATCCGGTCGCGGGGTTCCCGACCAAGTTCGGGTGCTGGCCGCCTCCAAACGAAAAACTGGTGTTCTGAGCCGTGGAGAAGACCAAGGGCATGCCGGAGGCGAGGGTCAGGATCCCGTTAGCTTGCCAGCCGCCTAAGACAGCATTCGTGACTCCGCGCCAACTCGAACCAAATCGCTTGCCCTCTCCGAACGGCAACATCGAGGCTGCACTCAAAACAAGGCGCTGCGGCACGTCGTAGCTGTTCACCGCATATTCGCATTCGAGGCAGTACCAATTGCGGAGAAATCCCGCCGCGCCAACCGCATCGTTCCAGCGGCCGTCAATGCCATCCGACATCATTTTTGACCAGGTGTACGAAGCCGTGAACGTTGTGCCGTTTGTGTACCGCTTCTGGAACATCGCCTGCAGAGCCTCGTAGTTGGAATTGCCCCAGCCGGCATCGGTTGGTGTTACCGAAGTCCACTCTGGAAACGGGCGTTCCAACTGACCCGCTTGCACCATCGGCTGTGCAAGCGTTCCTCCGGTGACAAACCCATAGAAAGGATTGGAAACCAGGTTCAATAGGGCGTTCCCTTGGCTCAGATCACTTACCGGCAGTTGGTTCATGTTCGAATAGGCCCCGCAGCATTCAAACATGCCGAGGTGCGTTCCCTTATTTCCCACATAAGCCACTTGGAACAGCGTGTTCGGAGTGATGCTTCGTTGAATGGTGAAATTCCATTGCTGATTGTACATATCCACTATTGCTTGCGGCCATCCGCTTCCCAGGCCAAGTCCGACGTTGGAAAGCAAGCCCAGCGAAGTACCTGCCGGATAGACGTAACCGTTGGGAAAGGGATTGCTCAAGGAATTATTCGGGTGAATGCCATCCAGAGTGCCGAGGAACGGTGTCGATGTGCTAAAAGTTCCTCCCGTGAAGGAATCGGTGGCGCCATCCATTGGAACGCCATAAAAGATGCCATAGCCCGCCCGAATCACCGTTTTATTGTTCAGCATGTAAGCGATTCCAATTCGCGGATTCGGCTTCCATTCCATCGGCGCGATTGCGCGCCGCCCGAGATTATCCGGACCGTTGCCAGCGAAAACATATCCACCGTAGACGTTGAAGCCCACATCCTTCGAGATAGGATTGAGCACGGAAGGATTAATGGCCGTCAGACGGTTAAAACGCTCGGTCGTCGCAGTTTCTTCCTCAAGCCGAAACCCGAGATCAATGGTGAATTTGGGCGTCCAGTGAAAGTTGTCCTCGAGGTATTCGGCAAAATAATGGTTGGCGTTTGCGGGCTGAGGGCCGTCTGAGATGCTGCCACTGCCGCCAGCTCCCAGCAGGAAAGACGCGAAACCATCGCCGTCTGTATTGGAGACGGTGAGAGGGTTAGGGCCTTGGGTCATGGCGTTGGAAAAGCTCGTAACGAACCCGTTTACCTGGAAAAAGTTCAGGAAAAAGGAGGTCGTGTCCGCCCCCACCTGGAGGGTGTGTCTCCCAATGATTTTCGCCAAGGTAGCTGAGCCGAGGTAATCGGTGTTGTGGCTCGTATAATATGGGCCCTCGTTGTTACCCAGCGACGAGTAGCCCTGCGGGCCGAAAAAGGGGAACAGCGGCTCGTTTCCCAGCGCGGAGTAGGCCACAAGGCTTTGGGGAAGGCCCAGGGTCGTCAGATTGAAGCCTAATCCCTGGCTTGGCCGGTACGCTACGAACCGGTCGAAGCCGGCGCGCAGGTCGAGCACGGTGCTAGCCCCAAACGACTGGGTAAAACCGATCACGGCGTTATGTCCCGTCGAGCTCAACGTTCCAAAGCCCTCATCGGCGGGATTGCCGAATATATTGGGAGACCCATACGAGGTGCTGAAATAGTCGTAGCGAATGAAAGCCCGCATTCTGTCGCTAAAGTTGTGGTCGACCCTAAAGTCGATTAACTGCACCGGCGTGCTGGCTACGGCTGTCGCGCCGAAGTTATTCACCGGCGTAAATAACGACGTGCCGGGGATAGGCGTTCCGGGCAGGTTGGGCGCTGGATAGTAACTTGTTGCCTTGGCGGCGACGGGATCCATGAGGCTCGCTGGGATCTTATTGCCGGGAAATGAAGTCCGAAGGTAAGTCCCCGGCTGGGCGGGATTGGGAGTCGTTGTGAACGGGTTATAGATGGTAATGAGCTGCCCCGCGGAATTGAAATCCTGAGAGAAGTCACCATTTCGCTCCGCCGCGGTGGGCACAGTGAACAGACCAAAAGTCCCGGCGTGATTGAGGTTTCTCTCAAACGAGAAGAAGAAAAACGTGTGTTTCTTGATTACGGGCCCACCCACGGTGAAGCCGTAATCGTCGTAGTGGTAGGGGGGAATCTTGCCTCCGCTGCGGTTGGAAAAGAAGCTGTTGGCCTCGAAAGCGTTGTTTTGCAGGAATTCGTAAGCGTCCCCGTGGAACTGATTTGTTCCCGACTTGGTGACCATCGTCGTGATGCCGCCGCCGCTTCGGCCATAGGCGGCTGAATAGTCATTGGTCTGAACACGGAGGTCCTGGATGCTGTCGACGGAGGGCAAGACCGATAGGCCCAGGATGCCCGGAATATCGCTCTGATTGAGGAACGAGAGGCCGTCAAGTTCCATCTGGGAGGTAGACTCTAACCCGCCGTTCACCGAATAGCGCACCGCCGATGTAAAGAACGTGCTCTGATAGCTGTTCGGGGTCGAAGGGGCTACGCCGGGCAAGGTGGCCATCAGGGTCACGACGTTTCGATTTACGAGTGGCAGATTAACGATCAACGCATTGTTTACTAATCCCCCGAGCGTGGCATTGCCGGGCTGGATCATTTGAACCTGGCTTCGAACCGTGACCCGCTGCTTGACGCTGCCAAC
>JAKASC010000204.1 GCA_021828245.1 Acidobacteriota bacterium | reverse complement strand
GTAATCGGCGGCCCAGTCAAGCTCCGGATTGGGAGGAATGAGTGTCCGCTTCCCGGTGTGGATCCGATAGATGCCCGCTGCCATGGCGGGAAGCTTGGCGATCAAAGCGAGAGAATCCTCCAGCGCCGCTTCCCAGTACTCGTCCTTGTGCATGCCTTGCTCATAGCGCTTCTGAAAGACCGACTCGCGCTCCAGCGCGAGAATAGCCGCACTCAGCATCGTCATGGGATGTGAATCCGAGGGCATGGCGAAAAGCAAATCCCAAATGTACGCTGGAACCGCGCTGCGTTGGCGCAGCTCATCGTGGAGCGTCTCCAACTCCCGCGCCACCGGGAGCCTGCCGGTGCAAAGGAGGTAGAACACCTCTTCCGGTTTGCGGGCGGCCAGCTTTGAGATCGGAATGCCCCGAATGATCAATCCCTTCTCGGGCTCGACCAGCGAAGTGTCGCAAACCAGGCCCGGCACGCCCCGCATTCCATGAACGACTTGGCTCATGGTCACCTGCGAGATGACGGCCGAGCCGCCAGCCTCCAGCAGCTCGCGCAATTCCTTTCTCAAGTCGGGAATGCGGTTGCTCAATTCTTCCTTCAGTGATGCCATGTCATTTCCTCCCATGCAGGGTCGCGCCACGTTCTTGCCCTGCCCATGCGGTTTCCCATGACCGGGCCAGCAAAACCCCTTCTCAATATAGCGTTAATCCAGGGAGGAACTGTGACCCAAATTACAGTTGGCCGTGACGCGGGTCACATCCTGCGCCCACGATAGCCCTCCGAAGGTTTGACAACAAGTGAGGGGCGAGCAAATTGGTCGGACGGCCCGTCATGCGGTTTCGCACGACGCTCCACCGCCGCTTCTCGCTGCCGATTTGACTTTAAGGCTGTCGGTAACCTAAGATGCGGGCAGATGGCCAGACTGCCTCACAGGGAAGCCTCCGCGGACCCCCGAGAGACCCGATTATCCGAAGCCGAGCGTCGTTGGGAGGAAAATGTTCTCAAACCGTGGCTCGCCAAGGTGCCGGAACGCAAAGAATGCTTCAGCACCGTCTCGGGGCTCCCAATTAAGGGTTTGTACACGCCAGCGGACCTTGGCGAGTTCGACTACGCGCGCGAACTTGGCGATCCGGGCGACTACCCGTTTACACGGGGCATCCACCGAACAATGTACCGGGGCAAACTCTGGACGATGCGGCAGTTTTCCGGTTACGGAACGCCCGAAGATGCCAATCGCCGCCTCCACTATCTTCTGGCTCAAGGGCAAACCGGGCTTTCCATTGCCTTCGACCTGCCGACCCTGATGGGCTACGACGCTGACCATCCGTTGGCCGAAGGCGAAGTGGGCAAATGCGGCGTGGCGGTCAGTTCGCTTGAAGATATGGAAACGCTGCTTGCCGGCATCCCGCTCGAGTCCGTGACGACTTCCATGACCATTAATTCCCCCGCCGCCATGCTCTGGGCGATGTATTTGGTCGCAGCGGAAAAAAGCGGAGCGGACTGGAAAAAAATCTCCGGAACACTGCAGAACGACATCCTTAAGGAGTATATCGCCCAGAAAGAATATATTTTTCCGCCCCAGCCTTCCATGCGGCTGGTAGTGGATAGCATCGTGTTCAGTGTGGGGGAGACGCCGCGTTTTAATCCCATCTCCATTTCCGGTTATCACATTCGTGAGGCCGGCTCGACCGCAGCCCAAGAGCTTGCATTTACGCTGCGCGACGGCATCGAATATGTCGAAGGGGTTGAGCGGGCCGGCCTGCCGGTGGATGAATTTGCCCCTCGGCTGAGTTTCTTCTTCAACGCTCACAATGACTTGTTTGAGGAGGTGGCGAAATATCGTGCCGCCCGCAAGGTTTGGGCCTGTGTCATGCGCGAACGTTTCCACGCGCAAAACCCCCGCTCCTGGCTGTGCCGATTTCATGCCCAGACAGCGGGATGCTCCCTCACCGCGCAGCAGCCCATGAATAACGTGATTCGCACCACCATTCAGGCGCTGGCCGCCGTGCTCGGCGGAACACAATCGCTGCACACCAATTCACTCGATGAAGCTTGGGCTCTTCCGACTGAATCAGCGGCTCGTCTCGCTCTCCGAACCCAGCAAGTGATCGCTTACGAAAGCGGCGTGACCAACTTCGCGGACCCCCTGGGAGGCTCGTATTTCGTTGAGCGCCTCACGCGCGACATGGAGCGTGCTTGTTGGAACTATTTTGAGAAGATTGACGCTCTCGGCGGCATGGTGGCCGCCATCGAGAAGGGCTATCCGCAACGCGAAATCCACGAAGCCGCTTACGCTTATCAACAAGCCATCGAGCGCAAGGAGAAAACCATCGTCGGTGTCAATGCGTTCACCCAGCCGGAAAACCAGCCCATCGAAATTCTGACAATTGATGAAAATGTGGCGCGTCGGCAAAAAGAAAAGCTTGCGGCATTGCGGCTCCGACGCGAGGCCGCGCGCGTGCAGCGGGCCCTGGAGGCGTTGGGAAGCGCGGCCGCAACGGATCGGAACCTGATGCCCTATCTCATCGAATGCGTCCGCGCCTACGCAACCTTGGGCGAAATGTGCGACGTGCTGCGGCGCGTCTTCGGCACATATCAGGAACCGGCGTTCCGGTAGATTCAACGACGACGCGCGCACAGGGAGAGGGATTGAGAATGCCCACAACGAGCCAGCCAGGGGCAACTTCAGACATTGAGTTTGTTTACACCGCAGGCTTGGAAAAAATCCGCGAGCAATTGGGCCTGATTGACTCGCTCGACGTGAAGATGGGCGTTCTGATCGGATTCCTTGGGGCGCTCATCGCCGCAATTCTCGCCGCTCTCCTGACGGTCGCCCCGTCAACTCTCAGCACTCTACACGCTTGGCAGAGCCGAGCCGTGCTAAGCGTCACCGCCCTGTTGGTGGCCGCGAGCCTGTACTTTGCGTTCCAAGCGTTCCGGATGAGGCGATACCAATCCGGGGCGCGCTTTCAGGACCTTTACGCGTGGGCTAACGAGGAAGCTGAAAGCACTCAGAAGGAATTCCTGCCAACTCTTCTGGAGGCGGTTGAGCTCAATGACCGGCAGCTTGAGCGCAAACAAGAAAGCGCGCGGTGGGCTGTATGGTCAGTTTTCCTAGCTCTCTTGCTCCTATTGGGGGGCGAGTGTATGATTGCAATTAAATTGCTGTGACGGAGGGTGCAACCATGAGTCACCAAAGGGGAGAAAAGAGCGGATCCTCCCCAAAACCAGGAGACCAGCCACCCTCGCCCGCTCAGCGACCCAAGCATCCGTTCGAGCCGGCCCCGGCGTTTTACAAGCCGGATGAGGTTATCAAGACTTGGAAGCCGCCCGCGGAGAAACGTAACCGTGAGTGAGCAGGCCCGATAGAGAGCCGCCATGCCGATCGAACGAGCCAGCGGTCTGGCGCATCACCAGATCGTTCCGCAAAGTCGGCCCAAATGATAGGACGGTTGGATAATCATGCCGGGTCGTCGCATTCGCGTTCTCGTTGCCAAGCCGGGGCTTGACGGCCACGACCGGGGAGCCAAGATCGTGGCGCGCGCCCTGCGCGACGCCGGCATGGAAGTCATTTACACCGGATTGCGGCAGACGCCGGAGCAGATTGCCGTGGCGGCGCTCCAGGAGGACGTGGACGCGGTGGGAATTTCCATTCTGTCCGGAGCGCACAACACCATCGTGCCGCGCATTTGCGAACTGCTGCGCGCCCAAGGCCAGGCGGAGGTGCCGGTGATTGTGGGCGGAATCATTCCTGACGAGGATATCCCGGCCTTGAAGCGCGCCGGGGTCGCCGAGGTGTTCCAGCCGGGAGTTTCCACGCAGGAGATCGTTGATTTTCTCCGTCGGCGAATCAGCGAACAGACCTTCAAAAGCTAGCCGCCCTCGCCTTAGAGGGCGGATAGGACAACCCCTTCGTCGCGGGAAATTTTGGAATGGCCATTACCTTCACGACGTCGTGCTTAAAGGACTCGCTCGAACTGCTCCAGTACTACAAGCGCCTCGGCGAGCGGGCTATGGAACAAGCGCCGGAAGAAAGTTTAAGCCTCGCGCTTGACCGCGAATCGAATTCCATCGCCACCATCGTCAAGCATATGGCGGGCAATATGCGCTCTCGCTGGACCGACTTTCTGACGACGGATGGAGAGAAGCCTGACCGCCATCGTGATGAAGAGTTCGAGGCCCCACCCCGAACCCGCGCCGAAGTAATGGCACTTTGGGAGGATGGCTGGGGACGTGTGTTTGCCGCTTTAACACCCTTGACCGAGAGCGATTTGAGCCGAACCGTCACAATCCGTTCGGAGCCGCATTCCGTGATGCAGGCCATCCATCGGCAAATTGCCCATTATGCCTACCACGTCGGGCAGATCGTTTATTTGGCAAAGCATTTCGCCGGAGAGCACTGGGTGG